>CAZPXI010000023.1:0-18922 GCA_964590715.1 uncultured Desulfobulbus sp. | reverse complement strand
ATCGGCCCATGCAAATGGAGAAAAAACGCAAGGCGCTGTACGACGTCCTTGCCGGATTTTATCAACAGGATACGGCCGGGCGACAACGTCGTTCCAAAAAGAATGACTGACCACTGAAAAAAAGAGGGCATTGTCCCCTCTGTCACGTGTTGGAGCTTGTCGCCTTACGGATGGAACGGGAAAACTATCGGGGTCAGCAGGATAGTGATGGCCCCGACCAGCAGGGAGAGCGGAACCCCGACTTTGACGAAATCACCAAAGCTGTATTCTCCCGGGCCATAGACCATCAGGTTGGTCTGATAACTGACCGGAGAGATAAAACTGCAGGAGGCACCGACCATAACGGTAATCACAAAGGGCATGAAGCTGACCCCGAGGCTTTCCGCTATGGTCAGGGCAATGGGAAACATGAACACGGCGGAGGCGACGTTGGTGACCATGGCATCCATGGCAATGCAGCCGAGAAAAATTACGGTGAGGGCAAGGTAGACGTTATCTCCGCCCAGGGCCCCGAGAAAGTTACCGATCATATCCGACAGGCCGCTGGCCGTGACCGCTGACTCCAGGCCCATGGCCGAGGCAATGACGATCAGGGTTGCAAAATCCACCGATTTTCCGGCACTTTTCAGGTCCATGCAGCCACTGATCAGCATGGCACCGGCGGCAAGCAGAGCGGCGTTGAGCATGGAAAACCAGCCCAGGGTAACCGAGACCACCATGGCCAGGGTGATCAGCGTTGCAAGAACCGCCTTGTCGGTTCGCTGGATGCGTGCTCCGCGCAGCCTTTTAGTCATGAAAAATTCAGTCTCATTCCGGTTGCGGTAGAAAAAAGGGTCACGGACTTCAAGTAAGGCAACATCACCAACCTGGATAATTGCATTTTCAAGTGGGTAATCCATGGCCGCACCTTCCCTGGCCATACCCACCAGCCATACCTCAAATTCGCGATCTTCCCGCTTAAGATCACCGATCCGCTGGCCGAGCAAAGAGTTTTTTTCCGAAACCGCAACTTCAACCAGGTGGTGGCGATAACGGTTGGATTTTACCTTTTTGGTGGCATAGAGCGGCACCAGGCCAATAGTAGCCCAGAGGGTTTTTGCACCGTCGATATCGGCGGAAAACGCTAAGTAGTCCTTTGGCCGGAGAATGGTGCCCGGGCCGAATTCCACTTTGTTGCGGTTTCTGAGCAGGCAGATGATAGAAAAACCTTCCGGGGATGCCAACCCGGCCTGTTCAATGGTTTTTCCCACCAGGGGGCCTTTCGGGTCAACCCGGAGTTCAACCCGGAACAGACGACGTTCGCCCTGGGCCAGCACGCCGGTTTTTTTCATGGAGGCGGGCAGCAGCCAGCGGGAAAAGAGCATCAGAAAACCGATACCGGCAATGGTGATCGGCACACCGATCCAGGAGAGATCAAACAGGCCGACCGGTTCCATATGTATCCGGATATCCCCCCTGGCCAGCTGTTCTTCGATCAGTCCGGCAATGACCAGGTTGGTTGCAGTGCCGATCAAGGTACAGGTGCCGCCGAGGATAGAGGCGTAGGAAAGAGGGATGTACAGTTTCTTGGCATCAATACCGCAAGACCTGGAGAGGTCACGGATGACCGGGATCATCATGGCGACAAGGGGGGTGTTGTTCAGAAATGCCGAGCCAAAGGCGATGCTGGGTAGGATTTTAATCTGGGCCATAAGCACGGATTTCGGGCGGCCGATAAGCTTTTCACTTAATATTGAGATTGCTCCGGTGGAATACATGCCGGCCGCGATCATAAACAGGGCGCCGACGGTCATGACACCGGGATTATTAAATCCTTTCAGTGACGCTTCAAGCGGGGCCAGTCTGAAAGTAATGGTCAGAGTCAGGGCTCCGACAAAGATAGCAGCCGGCGGCAGTTTGCTGAAAATAAGCAGGCCGAAAGTGAGGGCAAGGATGGCGATGGTCAGGTAAATTTCAAGCATGGCTATAAATAATTTGGCTGGACTTTTGTTTGAATTTTTGTCTATGATACTGCGAAATTGTTAAAGAGAATTATTGATACATATACTCGTAATTCTTTTATACAACAATGTTTTTGCAGTTGCATGCAGGGCATAATGCCTGTTGCAGAACAGATTCGGGGCATTTGCCGTCTGTCGGTCGTATCCTATCGTTTTCCGGTTGCATGGTCGGAACCGTCGTTTATGTGGCGGCAAGGCAGGGACGGTATTCAGGTCGCCGAGATGGCGCATTCTTCTCAATGGTTGAAACGGCATAGTACACTATGCGTGAGAATAAAAAAGAAAGGAGATTGTTATGCAATTGAAAATTCGGGACAATATTTTTGTATTGTCTATCTTAACCGTATGTTGCATCTGCGCCACGACTGTAATCCTTTATGCGGCGGATGCGAAGGAGGCGGCCGCTAAGGGGGTTGAACAGGCCTCTCAGGCTGCAGTCCCCGTGAAGCTGCAGGATGCATTAAATCCGGACACCTATACCCACTATATGCAACTGGGCAAAGACTGGCTCTTTACCAATGGCCCCGGTGTGCTTGTCGCTCTGATTATTCTGGTTGTCGGTCGATGGCTGGCCATGTGGTTTGCATCCCTCGGTAGAAAGGCGATGGCAAAAGGGGGCGTCGATGAAACTCTGAGCCGTTTTCTCGGCAAGCTCATCTACTATGCCCTGCTCACTGCCGTAGTCATTGCCTCCGCCGACCAGATGGGTATTAAGACCACTTCCTTTATTGCCATACTTGGTGCCGCCGGTCTGGCTATCGGTCTTGCCCTGAAAGATTCACTGGCCAACTTCGCCTCCGGCGTCATGCTGATCCTGTTTCGGCCGTTTCGGGTCGGGGATGCCGTCACCGCAGGCGGGGTGACCGGCAAAGTGCAGCAGATTGATATTTTCAGTACCGTCATTCTGACCCCGGATAACCAGAAATTCATCATTCCCAACAGTGCCATTACAGCCGGAGTCATCACCAATATCAATGCTGAGCCGACTCGCAGAGTCGATCTGGTTGTCGGAATCGGCTATGATGACGATATTCGACTGGCCAAAACGACCCTTGAAGAGCTGGTCGGCGCTGATGAGCGGATTCTTGATGATCCGGCCCCGACCATTGCCGTTGCCGAACTCGGTGCTTCAAGCGTGGATATTATTGTCCGGCCATGGGTGAAGACGGCGGATTATTGGAATGTGCATCTTGACTTAACGGAAAAAATCAAGCTGACCTTTGATGAAAAGGGTATCTCCTTTCCTTATCCGCAGCAGGATGTACATATGCATCAGGTTACCGATTGATCCGGTTACGGGCTCCCGCCTGCCGGGAGGAGAGTTGAACTGAAACTGCACATATGGAAAAGGCGCCGGAAATATGTTTCCGGCGCCTTTTCTATTTTTTATCCATGCCCGTCGGCATGGTTCTGGTAAAAATATTCTTTAGAAACTGTAGCGGATACCAACCATAACATCATTGCTGTTCATGCTGAAATCAGCCCCCTGAATCGTGGCATCCTGGGTCCCGAAAAAACGGTACTGGGCATCAAGGGATAACTGGTCGTTGATCGCATAGGCTACGCCGCCCATGAACTGGTAGGCGAATACATCATCGTTATCCCCAAACGGCAGTGCCGGAGTGTTGAGGTCAAGCTTGGCCCAGCCGATGCCCGCACCGATAAAAGGCGTCCAGGCAGAACCGGTATCGACGTCATAATAGCCGTTAACCATGAGGGACTGGGTTTTCAAGTCACCCTGGCCGAAGTTTCCGATTCGGTTGGCATAGGATAAGGTATCAAGATCATTTTTCTGCCAGCCGTACTCCGCTTCTACACGCATCGGGCTTGCGAAATCGTAACCCACGGCAAAGGTACCGATAAAGCCGCCGTCAAAGGTCATTTTTGCAGTTCCGGCATTGTCCGGCATGTTGTCAATGTCGGAATCCATGGCCATGCCAAGGCCGATGTTACCCTTGATGTAAATGCTGTCCCCTGCTGCCATGGAAAGTACAGGTACAGCTACCATTGCCAACACTGCTGCTGCTACGACTGTTTTTTTCATTTTTCTTTACCTTCTCTCTGGTTAAATAAAAAAATAAGTAATCCGGCATCGCACCTTTTTGAAATGCCGAATGGAAAAGCGGATGCAATCAGATAGTAATTCATTACCAAATGTGTCTAATATTTAATACCAAGTAATATTAAGCATTATTTTTCAAAAGTCAATGGCGAAAGTGAAGAACGGTATATTTTTCTTGAAGCAGTTGTTCGGCCCGTCGGCCATGATCTTGAATCCGTGAGCGTTCATTCGCACCACATTAGTTTTACCGGTGATGAAAATCACTCTGACAATAAATCCTGATATTGACAATATCATCGAAAATGTTTCATATTAATGACGGAATTACGGAAGAATGTAAATTAGTTCTGTACTTTTTGGTGGCGACAGAGTTATCTTCCTTTATTAGTATTATTTATCAGTCATGACGATTTCTTCTCAATATGCGGCGGCCTTGGAAAAATATATTTTCATCGGAACTTTGTATTTAACTGGTTTCAAATGAAAAACCTTCTTTTTCAAGGTGCCCTTTATCGATTAAAAAAATGGTATTCAGGTCGTACTACGATTTACCCTGAACTATGACTGTAACTGTCCAGGAGTGCCGGGTATTCGTTCATTCGGAGTCTCGTTCCTCGCTACCTGGGCCTGCAAAGCGTACTTATGCTATTCGATCAGGTCTAGATGTACGAAGAGGTCGGTAAGTAAGCGTAGACTCTGAGTAAGCGTAGACTCTGAGCGAAGGCTCCGTGAGATGCTCCTGAACAGTTACAAAAAATATTTCTGTAACCGGAGGAAAGATGGTACGCGTACAAAAATCTTTTGCAGGGTCGCTGACTGTTGTACTGGCAATGGCTTTGTTGCTGGTTGGATGCAGTAAAGAAAAGGTGGAAAAAAAGGTAGAGGTCGTTCGTCCGGTCAAGACCATGACCGTTCAGACCGGTACGGTTTCTTTTACTCATGGCTTTCCAGGTAAAGTCCGGGCATCTAAGCGTTCCGAGCTTTCATTCAAGGTCTCCGGTCCTCTGGTTGATCTGCCGGTGGAAGAGGGGCAGAAAGTCAAAAAAGGCGATCTTATTGCCCAGATCCAGAAGCGGGATTTCCAGACCGCTCTGGATGAGGCCAAGGCCCGTAATCTGGAGGCTGAAAAGCAGTTCCGTCGTTACAAAGAGCTGTATGCCAAAAAGCAGGTTTCCCGGGCAGATTATGATCGCTATCGGGCAGCCCGTGATGTTGCCAGGGCAAAGCTTGAAGATGCGCGCAATGCTTTAAAGGATACCTCTCTTCTTGCTCCCTTTGACGGGGTCATTGCCAAACGGTTTGTCGAAAATTTTCAAAAGGTCCAGGCTAAAGAGCCCATAGTCAACCTGCAGGATATTACCCGAATTGAAATTCTGGTCAATGTCCCGGAGCTGTTGATGGCTGACCTCAGGGGCGAGAAGGAACTGGAGATCCAGGCCTCCTTTGAGACAATCCCGGGCAAGGAATTTCCCCTGACCGTCAAGGAATACTCAACCCAGGCCGATCCGGCCACCCAGACCTATCAGGTTGTTACGCTTATGGATCAGCCGGCGGAAGCCAACATTCTGCCCGGTATGACCGCTATGGTCAAGGCGACACGTGGTCAGAAGTCCGGTTCAGCTGACCAGGCAATAATTATCCCGGCTATTGCGGTCATGGATGAACCCGGCGATCAACCTTATGTCTGGGTGCTGGACAAAGAAAAATCAACGGTGCACAGAGTCAATGTCACTATCGGCAGCCTGGAAGGGTCGAAGAACATTTTTGTTAAAGAGGGGCTTAAGGGTGGAGAGACAATTGTCGTCGCCGGTCTTACCAAGCTTGAAGAGGGCATGAAGGTTCGTCCCTGGGAAAAACAGCGAGAAGGAAAGTAAGGTATTGCTATGAATATCGCTGAATGGTCCATAAAAAAATCCGTTATTACCTGGACGATGACCGTGGTCATGCTGGTCCTGGGCTACTATTCCTACATGGGGCTGCCCAGGCTGGAAGATCCTGAATTTGCGATCAAAAATGCGGTCATTATCACCCCCTATCCCGGCGCCTCACCCAAGGAGGTTGAGGAAGAGGTCACGGAATTGATTGAAAAGGCCTGCCAGGAACTGGGCCAGCTCAAACGGGTGGAATCCTATTCCGCCCGCGGCCTGTCCACGGTCAAAATAGAAATCAAGGACAAGTATGACAAGAATGCCCTGCCTGCCGTCTGGGATGAGCTCCGCCGCAAGATTCTTGATGTGACGCCTCAGCTTCCTCCCGGGGCCGGTCCACCCATTGTCAATGACGCCTTTGGTGATGTGTTCGGCGTGTACATGGCCCTCACCGGCGAGGGCTTTACCTTTGCTGAAATGAAGGATGTGGCCGAGCTGCTCAAGCGTGAATTGCTCACCGTACAGGATGTGAAAAAGGTCACGTTTTTCGGGGTCCAGAGCGAGGCTATTTATGTGGAGATGTCCCGCGTCAAGATGGCTGCGCTCGGCATTACCCAACAGGAGATTTTTGATGCCCTGCGGGCCAAAAATATGCCTGTTGATTCGGGTAGAGTCAAGATCGGCCCGGAGTACATGGCAATAAATCCCACCGGTGAATTTCAATCAGAAAAGGATTTTGGCGGTCTGTTTATTGCCGCCAAGGGAGGTCGTCTTGTTTATCTCAAAGATGTGGCCACCATCCGGCGTGACTACGTAGATCCGCCGAAAAAACTGCTTCGGGTCAACGGTATTCCGGCGATCGGGATTGCCGTTTCAACGGTCCAGGGCGGCAACGCGGTCACCATGGGCGAAGGGGTGCTGAAGCGTATTGACGGGTTGATGGATCAGATCCCTCTGGGCATGGAACTGGTTGAGATTTCCATGCAGTCCAAATCGGTAACCAAGGCGGTCAACGGTTTTGTCATTAACCTGCTGGAAGCGGTTGCCATCGTTATCGTGGTTCTGCTGCTCTTCATGGGGTTGCGTTCCGCTCTTATTATCGGTTTTATTCTGGTGCTTACCATTGCCGCTACTTTTGTGGTCATGGGCTATTACCAGATAACTCTTGAGCGGATCTCTCTTGGTGCATTGATCATTGCACTCGGGATGCTGGTGGACAACGCCATTGTGGTGGTGGATAGCATGAAGGTGCGTATGCAGAAGGGAGAGAATGGACTTGCAGCTGCAAAAGCCGTGGTCGGTCAGAATTCCATTCCGCTGCTTGGTGCCACCGCTGTTGCGGTTCTGGCCTTTGCCTCCATTGGCGGTATGACCAACTCCACCGGAGAGTACACCCGCTCTCTTTACTATGTCATTCTGATATCCCTTTCCCTCTCCTGGTTGACGGCGGTTACCATCACCCCGCTGATGACCAAGCAGTTTGTCCTCAGTAAAAAGGACAAACTCGTCAAAGAGGGTGACCACAAAGACCCCTACGATAATAAGTTCTATAAAATATACCGCCGAATTCTTACCGTGGCGATCAAAGCCCGCTGGCTGACCATCGGTATAGTTATCGGGTTGTTTGCTGTTTCTCTGTATGGTTTTGGTTTTGTGGAGAACCTGTTCTTCCCCGCTTCCACCAGCCCCATGTTCCAGGTAGAAGTTCAGTTTCGGGAAGGTAATCATATTCGGGAGACGGAAAAAGGCGTCAAGCAGATAGAAGACTACTTGATGAAGATTGACGGTGTGGTGCAGGTCGCTTCGGCCATCGGCGGAGGCCACCCCCGGTTTATTCTCACCTATGATACCCCGGTGGAGGCGGCATCTCAGTATGCGAATTTACTGGTCACGGTGAATGACTATAGAATAATTGACAAACTGCAGCAGCAGATGCAGAATGATCTGGAGGAAATGCTGCCTGATGCCGTCATCAACGTTAAAAAATTCAACCTTGGTCCGGCTCTGGGCGGCAAGATCCAGCTGCGGATCAATGGGCCTGATCCTGAAGTTATCCGGGCTATGGCTGAACAGGCCAAGACCGTTTTTCGTGCAGAAAACGCAAAAGCCATTCGAACGGAATGGGGTGCCAAGGTCAAGCTGCCGCAACCGGTGCTGGCCGAGGACAGGGCCAGAAATCTTGGTATTACAAGACCCATGCTGGCCACAGCCCTTCAAGCGAACTTCTCTGGAACCACCACCGGCCTTTACCGGGAAGGAATAGATCTGATCCCTATTATTGCACGGGCTCCGCTGAATGAACGTTCGACCATTGAGGATATGGCAGAACTACAGGTTTACAGTCCCTCGGCTGGGCGGAATGTGCCTATCCTGCAGGTTATGAACGGGATCAACACTGAGTGGGAAAATGCCAGGGTCTCCCGCTGGCACCGGCGGCCAATGATAAAAATTCATGCCGATCCGAAAACCGAGCTGCCGGCCCAGCTTTTTGCCCGGGTCAAGCCGAAGATTGAACAGCTGCTCGGCGTGGATCTTGCCGCCTATAGAGGAACACCGTTGAAGAAAGGGGAAAAATATACCGCCTCCACCATTCCTTTGAAATATGATGATATCATCCCTATCAAGGGCAAACCCGGTTATTTTATCGCCTGGGGCGGTGAACTGGAGACCTCGGCTGATTCCCAGAGGCAGCTGGCTGCCAATATCCCTCTTTACTTCGGCATGATGGTTCTGGTCGTTATTTTTCTGTTCAATGCCTTTCGTCAGCCACTCATCATCTGGTTGACCGTGCCCCTGTCGCTCATTGGTGTGACTGCAGGTCTGTTGCTTTTAAAACAGCCTTTCGGTTTTATGGCCTTACTGGGGTTGATGAGCCTGTCGGGAATGCTGATAAAGAATGCCATCGTCCTTATTGATCAGATTGATCTGAATATCAGGGAAGGAATGCCCGGGTTTGAAGCCATTGTCGATTCCGGGGTGTCAAGAATGCAACCGGTGATGATGGCGGCGCTCACAACCATGATGGGCATGATTCCGTTGTTCACCGACGCTTTTTTCGTGGCCATGGCAGTCACCATTGTCTTCGGCCTGGGGTTTGCCTCGGTTCTTACCCTTATTTTTGTGCCGGTTTTGTATGCGACTTTTTTCAAAATTAAATAATTGTATTGTTTTGTGGAGAAATCAATGACGATTCGTCTACTTCGCCTCTGTTTATGTATTGTAGCCTTCAATACTCTGTTTCCGGCGACCTCATTTTCCCAGTCGGAGGGGCTTCCCATTTACAATGTGGGCATTGTTACCGACGGCAGCACGGCCGAGGATCTCGAAATAATCGCTCGGTTCCAAAAAGAGATCCGCGCCTTGGCGGAAGAAGAGTTCGTGGTCAATTTCCCGAAATCGATGGTTCTGTCCGGCAAGGATTCGGCAAAAGGAGTCAAGCGGGCCCTTGATCGTCTGTTTGCCGATTCCGATACAGACCTTGTCCTTGCGCTGGGTGCCATTGCATCCAGCGAGGTGTTTCAGAGAAAGCATCTGCCCAAACCGGTGGTCGCACCCTATGTTGTGGACAGTGTTATCCAGCAGCTGCCTCGGGTTAATGATACCAGCGGCGTCACCAACCTGACCTACATCGACTCCATGTTCTATATGGACAGGGAACTCATGAGTTTTCAAAAGATCGTCCCTTTTAAAAATCTGTCCATACTGCTTGACAGGCGTGATGTCGCCGCCATTCCGGAGATTTCAAGATTTGTACGGAAATTGGCCAATGAACACACCATGACCGTCAATCTGGTTGCGGTAGGCAGCTCAGCGGAGGAGACCCTTGCCGCAATCCCGGCCGGGACCGAGGCGGTTATGGTCGGCCCGCTGTATCATTTTTCTGATGAAGAGGACGCCCGTCTGATCAAAGGACTCATTGATCGCCATCTGGCCAGTTTTTCCATCTGGAACCGTAAACAGGTGGAGAACGGACTGCTGGCCGGGAAGATTCCAAAAGATATGCAGGAAAATCTTGCCCGTAGGACAGCGGTTGCTGTTCAGGATATTCTACTTGGGGAGGAAGCCGGTTCAGTTACGGTTGCCTTTTCCCGGGGCTATGAACTCACCATTAATATGGCCACGGCCCGGGCCCTTGACGTCTATCCAAGCCTGGCCACGATGACCGGCGCCAATCTGCTCAATGAGCAGCGCACGGATATTCAAAGACGACTCACTCTACAGCAGGCCGTGCAAGAGGCCCTGCAGGCCAATCTTGACCTGTCGTCCGCTCATCGGCGGGTGACGGCTGGTGCTCATGCCGTGGCCGAGGCCCGATCACCCCTGCTGCCTCAGATAGGCATTGCCACCGGTGCCCGGTCCATAGACGAGGATCGGGCAAAATTAAGCGGTGGTACGAGTCCGGAACGGGCCTGGACCGGATCAGTAAGCGGTTCTCAGCAGATTTACTCGGACCGGAGCTGGGCGGCATATACGGTTGAGCAGCATAACCAGACCGGCCGGATAATGGACACCGAGACCGTCCGTCTTGATGTCCTCTACGAGTCCTCTGTTGCTTATCTCAATGTACTGCGGGCAAAGACTATCGAGCAGCTGTTTAAAGACAATCTGAAGTTGACCAAGGCCAATCTGGATCGGGCTAGAATCAGAATGTCCATCGGCGTGGCCGGACCGGATGAGGTGTATCGCTGGGAAACAAAGTTTGCCACCGACAGGATTGATGTGCTGGCTAAAGAATCGATAACCCTTGATGCTATGGAGGCCATGAACCGGATCCTGAACCGACCTCTGCAGGAGTTGTTTATTGCCGAAGAGACGGATCTCAGTGATCCGTTGCTCATTGTCGGTGACAAGTTGTTTTTTCAGCTGATGAACAACCCCAGGTATCTGCGGGCATTTCGAAATTTTTCTGTCAAGGAGGCCCTGTCGCTTCGACCTGAACTCAAAGTCATTGATGCCGCCATCATGGCAAAAGCTCGGCAGAAAACAGCTGCCGGCCGTGAATTCTGGTTGCCGGATTTTACAGTTGAAGGGCAGGTCGAGCAGTATTTTTCAGAGGATGGTGCCGGTCAGCGCGGGGCTGTTCATGACGGTCTTGATGACACCGATTGGCAGGTCGGTGTCTTTGCCCGGCTGCCGCTCTTTGAAGGCGGTCGGAAAAGTGCGGCGTTGAACCGCAACCAGGAGGAGCTGGCCCGACTCAAGATTGACCGGCAGGCGACTGCCGAACGTGTTGGACAGGACATGCTGAGGGCTCTGAACAGAACCAGGAGTTCGTACCCGGGCATCAGCCTTTCTCGGGAAGCTGCCGACTCCGCCAATCGTAACCTGACGTTGATTACCGACTCCTATGTCCAGGGAATTAAATCGATTATTGATCTGCTGGATGCCCAAAACCAATCCCTGGCCGCCGATCAGGCCGCTGCCAATGCGGTGTATAATTTTCTTATCGATTTGATGGGGGTACAACGGGCCATGGGCTCATTTATTCTCTTCCAGCCCGAAAACGAACGTGATGCCTGGATGCAGCGGGCACAGCAGTATCTTCAGCAGCCGCCCGTACCGGTTGCAACACACTGATTGACCTGCATGCTTGCTGCACAGTCGATTCAATATGAGACCGCTCATCTTTAACCCTATCCCCGAGAATTTCCTGAAGGTTCCCGGGGATTGTTTTTTCGGTGTTTATCATGGCTGGTCTACTATGATTCCTTGCCGGAATATGAGGGGAAAACGGAAGATCCGTGTTCTTCTTCGGTTGATGCTTGCCGTCTTGGGATTTGTGTACGTTCCATCTTGGAGAGTTTTTTCTTTACCATGAACAAGAGGAGAATTCGGATATGTTGAAAAAAGTGTTTGTCCTCATGCTGTTTCTTTCGTTGCTGGCGGACGGGATAGCCCTGGCACAGGTGGCCGTCACCTATTCGTCCGGCGGCAAAGATTTTTTTACCATAACCATGGCCGATAACTGGCGGCTCAATGTTGGTGCTGAGAGTGATCCGGCCCGGTCAACGGAAGGCAATGTACTCCGGGCCCGGCTTATGACCGCGATGCCGGGAGATGGTACACCCCTGTGGTTTGGCATGTGGGTTCCCCCGGATATGAAAAAAATTATAACTGCCAAAGAGTATATGAATTCTTTGGGGGTCGATCTGTTGACTGATGTTGTCACCACTACGCGCAGGTTTGATGTTTTGAACGGCATGGAGGTTTTTTATGTCGGCGGTACCGGCAAGAAGGACGGTGAAAGTATGGATTTTCATGGCGCCTTTGTTCAGCTTTCGCCGGAAAATGTGGCCATTGCCATTTACATCGGTCCTCCGGAGACGACGCTCAGCCATGGAGATGAACTTGTCCGGATGGTTCACTCCCTGCAACCGGTAGCGCTGCAGGCAGAGGGAGGGGTATGAAAAAAATACAAGTCTTGTTGAGCATGATCTGTACCGCATTCCTGCTGTTCCTTTTGACGGGCTGCAGTTCGAGCGGCTACAGCGGTTACAGCGGTAACACCAGTGTACGCTATTCCTATCGAAATTCCTGGGATTATGACCGGTATTACCGTTCCCGTGTCAACCACCATTATCGTCGCAGCGAAGTGCGGCGCTCAGCCGGGGCTACCAGAGTCCGCGCCCGCGCCCGCGCCACCCGGGCTGGTCGCAGGTAAAGGACCGGTACGGGACCGCTTTTGGCAAAACCTCTGTCCTGAGGCCGTCTGCAGCAGGTCTTTTTTTTCGCTAAGCGCTGTCAGCCTTGGGCTTAACCTGCCGGAGATACATTGTTTTGTTGACAAGGCTGGATTCTCCTGTTCAAATAAACCCAGCCACAACGAACCATGAAAAGCGTTCAAACCAACAGAATGTTGAGGACGATTTTTGGATAACCCGGGCAAACCTTCTCAAACTCTCATTTCTTCAGGGCGGCTATGCGTACTTTCTTTTTCCTTTTGACCTGTTTTTTCTGTTTCTGTTGTTCGTCTTTTTTTTCACTTCCCCTTGCCCATGCATTGGAAGCGGCACAAGAGGTCTCTGGAACAACACCGGAGATAGCCCTTGATGAGGTCAGGGGCGTTGATCAGGTGGATTCAGTCCTGGCCAAACTCAGTGATGAGCAGATTCGTTCACTGCTGATTGCCGAACTGCAGAAAGATGTTGTCAAAGAAGACGGGCAGGAAAAGAAACAGAGCGGTTTTGTGGCCCGGGTTGCCCAGGGCCTGCATATCCTTGACGGTGAGGACGGAGATACTTTCGGTAAAAACCTGCGCTGGGCCTGGCGCCATTCACGTTCTCTCCCGGATGACCTGAACTGGGCCTTCAGGCAGTTTGCAGCGGATTCTTCCATAACTACGGCCTGGAAAAATATTGCATTGCTTCTCTTTCTTTTTTTTGCGGCCTTTCTTGTTGAGTTGATGTTCAGCGGTATGACCGGCCGGGTCAGGAAACAATTTCAGGAACAGCTGACGCCCGAACTTGACGGGATGATGCGTTTCTGGGCAGCCGTGCTCCAGCAGTTGCCGGCGCTCGTTCATCTGGTTATTTTTTCCGGTACAGCTTTTCTGCTCTATTTCTGGAGTCCTGCATCCGGCTATCAGCCTCTTCGCTTTCTCTTTCTCGACCTGCTGTTTATCATCGTCGGTGTGCGCCTGGTTCGACGCCTGTCCCTGTTCTTCTGCTCACCTGAGCGTCCTAAACTGCGACTGCTGCCGATAACCGACGATGGTGCGCGTCGTTTGCATAACAGCACTTTTTTTCTCTTTACCTATCTTATTACCGTTATTTCCCTGCTGGCGCTTCTCAATGAGGTTGGTGTGCAGAGGGAGTCCGTATCCCTTCTTGCCATTGGTTCGGCCACGGTGCTGCTTCTGTTAATCGCCCTGGTGTCTTTGCTCAACCGGCAACAGGTTGCAGATTATATTCTTTCCGGCGAGGAGCAGGAGGGTGGTGCCGGCTGGCTCATGCAGCAGCTGGCCGGGCTCTGGCATGTGCTGGTTTTCGGCTACCTGCTCATGGTCTGGGGATTTCTACTCTACAATGAATTCAGTGGCAGCGGCAGGCAGAACGGGGCCTTTCTTCTCAGTCTGTTTATTCTGCCCGTCTTTCTGATTCTGGATCGCATAGCCGGGTGGGTGGTTCGTTCGGTTGTCAAAACCATGCGCATTTACGATCTCCCGCCGGATGAGGACAGTGAAACTTATGAAGAGGAACTTGCCGAGCAGAAACGCAAAGAACGGCAGCTGGTGAGCCGGGTCTGGCGGGTGGCCCGGCTGGGTCTTCTTGCCGCTCTCGGGGTCTGGATGCTCAGCTTCTGGGGGTATCATATCCCCTATGCCCGTGCCATTGTCAATGCGACCTTTGACATCCTTCTGACCCTGACCCTGGCCCTTGCCTTCTGGAGAGTAGCCTCAAGCTACATTGAACGAAAGATCCGGGAGGCAACTCCGGAAGAGGAGGAAAACGAGAGTCAGGATGATGAGTGGGGCGCCGCTGCAACCCGGGGCCGTGGATATACCCTGTATCCCATGGTCCGTAAATTTCTGGGCACGGTGCTGGTCGTTATGGTCACCATGATCGTCCTCTCTTCCCTTGGAGTTGATATCGGGCCCCTTCTCGCCGGTGCCGGCGTGATCGGTCTGGCCATCGGCTTTGGTGCCCAGAAACTGGTATCCGATGTTTTTTCCGGTTTTTTTTACCTGCTTGATGATGCCTTTCGGGTGGGGGAATATCTGCAGGCGGGTTCGGTATCCGGGGCGGTGGAGGCCATTACCCTGCGCAACGTTATGCTCCGTCATCACCGCGGTATGCTGCAGATTGTTCCCTACAGCGAGCTCGGGGCGATCACCAACTTTATGCGCGGCGGCATTGTAGTGAAGTTTAATCTGGAATTTCCCTATGATTCCGATATAGATAAGATTCGTAAGATTATTAAAAAGGTCGGCCAGGCCATGCTGGAGGATCCGGAGTTCGGTAAGGATTTTATCCGGCCGGTCAAGTCCCAGGGCGTGCGCGAGATTACCAATTCGGTGATGGTGATCCGAGTCAAGTTTACGGCCCAGCCCGGCACCCATTTCGTTATCCGTCGTGAGGCTTATCGCCGCATTACCGAGGCCCTGGCGGCCAAGGGTATTCATTATGCCCATCGCAAGGTGATTGTCGAAATACCTCAGGATGAGGAAGGCGACCACAATGCGCCTCCGACAGCACAACAGATGCAGCGGGCGCTTGAAGCCGGTGCCGCCGCCGGTCAGGCAGCCATGGAGGCTGATGCGGCTAAAAAGGCGGGTTCAGGCGGCAGCAGCAGCGGTCCTGCCATGCCTGGAATGTAAGGCGGCGGAATTGCAATCACCACCCCTCCCTGTCAGGGATAACATCGCTTGTTCAGGCGAATTATAGAACCCAATGAATATGTTATGTATTCGCCGGAACTTAAAACCCTTCGTTATTCAGCGATGGTATCCCTCGCTTCCGGTTGAAATGAACCCCTGTTCGATTCGCTCTCGTTATGATGTCGAGGTCGCGACCTGAAACAGGAGATCGTCGATTTCCTCCTGATTGTACTCGAGGTCCCGCAGAGTCTGTCGGTACTGCTGGAGTGTCTCTTTGGCCTTAAGCATTTTTCCGGAACGGATATACAGGCCGTAGAGCAGGGTAATCAGCTGATCATCCATCCGGTTGATCTGCAACACCTTGTTGACAACCTCTATGGCCTCCTCGGTACAGTCCGATTCCGCCAGGATGATGCCGTATGTGTGCCCGGTTTTGGCAAGGAGCTGGAGCAGCTGGTCGTACAGATCCGTTGTCTCGCCGATGAAAAGATCACTTCCGGTTACCGTGCTGCTGTCCCATAAGTGCAGCGCCCGGTAAAAGGCATTGCCGGCCTGCCAGAATTGCTCCGCCCGCGCATGATTCAGCCCTGCTCTGGCCAGCTTGGCAAATTCAACCCCGTCGATACGGCAGTTGTCCAGGCAGAGGAAACCTTTCTGCATGCTCAGGTATTTTGTGACCGGGCAGGGCAGCACCTGGGCCAGAACTTTACGCAAGCGCATAAGAAGAGTGTCCAGCTTAGCCCTTGCCTTTTCCGGTGAACTGTCCGGCCACAGAGTCAGTTGGATTTTTTCCTGACTGATCTTTTGATCCTTGCCGGCAAGAACCAGGGCCATGAGGCTGCGTTGCGCCGGGGTCAGCTTTTCGGCGGTGAGAATGGTCTTTCCTTCAATATTCAGGGCAAACGAGCCTAAGATTGTGATGTCGAGCAACGGATAGGCCGAACCCTGTTTGTCAAAGAAGATGTCCAGCCGTTTCCTGGCCAGCATATCTGAAAATTCAGGCAGGATACCTGCCTGGAAGGCTTCGGTCAGCAGCTCCCGCATGAAATCAGGTTCCCAGCTCCAGAAATAGGTGTAGTTGTTTTTTTCCATGAAGTTGAGCCCGGCTTGCAGGTCATTGAGCATGGCTTCCCTGCAGTCTCGCAGCCGGTATACCCACGCCCGCTGGAACAGGGCCGCAGCCGCCATGTAGTCCGACGGCAGCCGTCCGGCCTGCCGCAGGGCCGTTGTCAGCAGTTCCTGGGCCTCATCATGGAGTCCGATTCGAGCCAGGGTCGCTCCATGGATAATTTTACAGAAGGTCTCGTAGAATGGTCCGCCTGCAACCTGGCGCAACTCGGCCGCCTCGGTGACGGCTTTTTCCGCGCCATCTTTTTTCCCCTGCAGGGCCAGGATATACCCGTGCCACTGCAGGAGCTGGCTGCGCATATGTGGCGTTTCCGCGGTTGCCGAAATCCTGCCGCCCATCTGCAGCAGCTGTTCTGCTTTGTCATACTCGCCCGATTCGACCAGGCCGGCACATACCCAGATGTAGAGGTATGGGGCGGCAACGGTCTGTTCCACTACATGGTTGTCGATGGAGTTGCGCAACAGTTGCTGCTGGTGGTCCAGGTTGATAAAGTCGCCGCGTTTGCTCAGGTAATTCAGGTGGAGAACCCGCAGGGTCAGCTTGTTGGACATGCCCACTAACGGGTCATGGAGCAGGGCGTAGGACGTTTCGATTTCCTGCAGACAACTCTTGTAGTTGCCGATCAGTGATTCAATATACCCGCAGGTAAAGCGAGTGGAGGCGATGCCGTTTCGGATATCATTTCTGGTTGCCAGGTCCCTGGCAATTGTTGCATATGCCTTGGCCTGTTTCATGCGGGAGATAAAAAAGCAGTAACCGGCTCCCAGGTTTCGGGCGATCACTATCTGTGCATGCAGGGGCAGGTCGTCCCGGTTGCGGGAAAAGAGCTCTTCAGTTCGAGGCAGCAGCAGGGCACCGGTATGATACAGGCCGGAGACCACAAAATGGAAATAGATGAGATGGCACAGAGCAAGCAGTTCTCCCATCTCGTTGCCGGTGATAATGAAACGGTTGCGGGCACTTTCCAGTAAGGGTTCTGTTTTCTGCGGATGAAAGTCGGCGTACAGAATACCGGTAAAAAGGGTCAGCCAGGCATAGCTGACGAGCTTCTCTTCCGGGATGGATTTGAGCAGGGTCAGCAGGGTGATGACTCTGTTCTTTGCCATCATGTTCAACCCTTCCCGGCAGAGAATATCTTCCATGACCTGAAAGTTTTCCTCTTTGCGATAACAGACCAGGGCCTGCTCAAGGGCTCCTTTTTCCAGGTAATATGAGGCGGCAATACTGTAAATGGATTTGATTTCATCCTTGCTCAGGTATTTGTTGGCCCGGTCCTGGAGAAACTCCTGAAAGAGATGGTGAAAACGAAAGACGGTCTGCTGCTCATCAAGCGGATAGAGAAAGAAGTTATCAAGCATCAGGTCGGTCAGGATGGCACCTGTATCTTCCTGCCCGGTTATTGTGGCGGCAAGGTCAACCGGGATTTCACTGAGCAGTGAAAGACGCATCAGGATGGTATGCAGATCCTCCGGGACATGGCCGAGTATTTCATGACGGAAGTAGGTCAGGATCTGATCGGAGGAAAGGTTGGCGGGCAGCCTGGTCCCGGTATTTGATGATACGGAAGGCCCCTGATGTCTGTCCGCATGTGCAGCCAGCAGGATGCCCATGATCCAGCCGCTGGTCTGCTGCCGTATCAGCTCGGCATCGCTTCTGGATATCTGTTGTTTGAGTACACGGCTGAAAAGCATTTCCACTTCCTGCAGGGACAGGCTGAGATCCTGGTTCTGCAGCATACGGACATCCATTCCGTACCGGAGTGTTCTGGCGGTCAGGGACAGCGCCTTGCGGCTGATCAGGACAAAATGCAGGCGTGGCGGAGAGGTGTCGATAATGTGGCTGAGCAGGTTGTTGAGCAGCGGCGCCTGTTCTCCAAGGTGCAGGTCATCAAAGACAATATAGAAATCACCGGCAAGATGCCGGTCAAGATCGGTGAGGAGAATGTTGGCGCAACGGGTTACATCAAGAGGGCCGATTTCACCCTGATGCATGATAAGGGCAAGCTGGGGTGACTTAAAACCAGGTAGTTTCTGCTGCAGATTGTCCAGAAGGGCCGAGAGCAGCAGGACCGGATCGGTATCTTCCGGCCCGATCTGGTACCAGGCAAAGCGGAGGTTGAAGTGGTGAAGAAACTGTGCCGCCAGGGTGGATTTTCCCTGGCCTGCCTGGGCTTCGATGATGACGGCTTTTTTAGTACAGGCGGTCTTGCCGAGGAGCTCGGTGATCAGAGAAGAACGAAACAGGCTTGATGCAGGGTCGACCTGCGGCGGATAAAACTTGTTGGAAGAAATTTCCTGCTGCAGGTTAAGAGATGGTTGCATGGCAAAGGATAGAGTGCTTTGGACAGGGTATCGGAAGAAGCACGGGAGGATTGCTTCACAAGCTGCCGACGGATCTTTTGATTCAGCAGTTTGTTGATTACAGGGTTTTTACGGATGTGTCAAAGAAAAACCCGGAGGCCGAACCGGCCTCCGGGGTAGTTTTTTTAAAGAATGGTTTATCCGAAAATAGCCCGCGAAGATGGAACTTTTTAGGCTATTTTCATTA
>CAZPXI010000022.1:0-19067 GCA_964590715.1 uncultured Desulfobulbus sp. | reverse complement strand
CCGTAACGATGTGGGAAGGGTTGCAGCCTCGGGAACCGTCGAGGCCAGAGATCTGTTGGTGATTGAACGCTACAGTCACGTCATGCATATCGTTTCCGGGGTTCATGGAAAACTGGCTCCCGGAAAAGATCAGTTTGATGTGATGAAGGCCTGTTTCCCGGCAGGCACCGTCAGTGGAGCACCAAAAATCAGGGCCATGGAAATCATTGATGAGCTGGAGGTTGCACGTCGCGGGCCCTACGCAGGTGCGGTGGGCTATTTTGGTTTTTCAGGGAATATGGATTTTTGTATTACCATTCGTACGTTTATTCTGCATGAAGATGGTGACGACGACATGAGAGATTTATATATTCAGGCGGGCGCCGGAATTGTTGCCGACTCCGACCCCAAGAAAGAATATGAAGAAACTCTGAATAAGGCCAAAGGGCTCCGCCGGGCGGTGGAACTCGCAGAACAGGGTTTTTAAGAGTATTCGTTCGCGCCTTGCTCCTGAACTACTGTTACCTAAATCCAGCACTTTAAAAAACAGATAGCGTAGACACCGACCCCAACTTGGGCTGCGGATAAATCCTCCTTAGAGGACTATAAACTGTTCCAACCGGTAATAAATTATGTTGGTTATTATAGATAATTACGATTCTTTTACGTTTAATATCGTTCAGACGCTGGCAACAAGACCGCCGGGTGCGGCTGATAACTGGCAGCCGCCTGAAATTCAGGTCTTTCGAAACGATAAGATAACCGTGGCCGAAATTGCCGCACTTGGCCCCGATCGACTGCTTATCTCACCCGGCCCCTGTACCCCGAGTGAGGCCGGAATATCCATAGAGGCTATTTCCTTCTTCAGTGGCAAGATACCGATACTCGGTGTCTGTCTGGGGCATCAGTCCATCGGCGAGGCCTTCGGCGGTAAGGTTGTCAGGGCGGGGCGGATCATGCACGGCAAGACCAGCCCGATCCATCACGATGGTAAAGGCGTGTTTACCGGGCTCGATAACCCCTTTACCGGCATGCGCTATCATTCACTGATTGTTGAAGAATCCAGTCTGCCCGATTTTCTGGAACCCACGGCCCATACGGACCAGGGAGAACTGATGGGGCTTCGTCATCGTACGCTGACGGTGGAAGGGGTGCAGTTTCATCCCGAATCCATCATGACCGAGATCGGCATCACCCTGCTGCACAACTTTTTGCGGGATGATTATCCAGATCTACTTCGTGGAAGAGGCTGAAATAAAATTGAAATTCAGAATTTAAAATATTGTATAAGGTTGATCCATGATTAAAGATGCTATCGGTAAGGTTGTTGTCGGCAACAATCTTACAGAAGAAGAGATGATTGCGGTGATGAACGAGATTATGTCCGGTGAGGCGACACCTGCCCAGATCGGATCTTTTATCACGGCGTTGCGCATGAAAGGTGAAACCATTGATGAGATTGTCGGTGCGGTCAGGGTGATGCGGGAAAAGGCCACCTTCATCGACAGCGGGGTTGATACCGCCTCCGGTGACATTCTGATGGATATCGTCGGTACCGGCGGTGATGGTTCCGGGACTTTTAATGTCTCGACAACGACTGCTTTTGTGGTTGCCGGAGCCGGTATCCCTGTTGCCAAGCATGGCAATCGTGCTATTTCCTCAAGTTGCGGCAGTGCTGATGTACTTGAGGCCCTTGGCGTGGATCTCTCCATGGCGCCGGAACGGGTGGCGGACTGCGTGCAAAAGGTCGGGATCGGTTTTCTGTTTGCCCCCATGCTTCACGGGGCAATGAAGTATGCCATTGGGCCGCGTCGCGAAATCGGCATTCGGACCATTTTTAATATCCTTGGTCCGATGACCAACCCGGCCGGGGCAAATGTCCAGCTGACCGGCGTCTTTGACCGGGAATTGACTAAAACTCTTGCCGAGGTCCTTGACCGCCTGGGCATGCAGCGGACCCTGGTTGTCTGGGGCGAAGGTAATATGGACGAGATGACCGTAACCGGAACCTCCCATGTGGCCGAAGCCGGCAATGGCGAGCTGACCACCTGGACCGTGGAACCCGAAGATGTCGGTTTGAGCCGCGGAAACCTTGATGAGATCAGCGGCGGGGCCGATGTGGCTGAAGCCGCTTCCCTTGTACGTTCGGTACTCGCGGGCGAGCCCGGTGCCCGTCTGGATATGGTTCTGTTAAACGGCGGGGCCGCGCTGATGGCTGCCGGGCGCGTGGATGAGCTGAAAGACGGGGTTGAACTGGCCCGTGAGATTATCACCTCCGGCAAGGCACTGGCAAAACTCGATGCCCTGGTTGCCTTTTGCCGGGCCGATTGATCCTGCGGCCGGGAGTACTCAATGATTCTTGATACAATTGTTGCCCGCAAACGGGAAGAAGTTGCCGCCCTGAAAAAAAGGGGGATCGTGCCTCCGGATGAACCGGTGGCCCCGCCGCGCGGTTTTATGGCCGCACTGACGGATGCCCCCGGGGTTGCAATCATTGCCGAGGCCAAGAAGGCCTCTCCCTCAAAAGGTGTTATTCAACCTGATTTTGATCCGGTCCGGATTGCGACCGGCTATAAAGAAGGCGGTGCCCATGCAATGTCGGTACTGACCGATGTTGATTTTTTCCAGGGCCATCTTGATTTTCTTCCACTGGTCCGAAAAACCGTGGATCTTCCGGTGCTGCGAAAAGAGTTCATGATAGATCCTCTACAGATTGAGGAGGCCCGCGCCTTTGGTGCCGATGCGGTGTTATTGATTGCGGCCATTCTCGATACTTCCCAGCTCCATGATTTTCGTCAGCAAGCCGAAGAGCTTGGCATGGATGTGCTGGTTGAAGTCCATGATGAACGGGAGACGGAATCCGCCCTGGATGCCGGCAGCCGGTTAATCGGGATCAATAACAGGAATCTGAAGACCTTTGTGGTCGATCTTGAAACCACGTTTCGCCTCCAACGGGAAATCCCGGCGGAAATTCCTCTGGTCAGCGAATCCGGTATCAGTTCGGTGGAAGATATTGAACAACTGTTCCATAGGGGAGTAACCGCCGCCCTGATAGGAGAGAGTCTTATGCGAAGCGGCGAGCATGGGACTCTGCTGCGTGATTTTTTAAATATCGTGTAAAATGAACCGAATACGAATTAAAATGTGTGGGGTGACCCGGCCCGGCGATGCTCTGGTTGCCGTTGAAGCGGGCGTTGATGCCCTGGGCTTTATTTTTCATGCCCAAAGTCCCCGCAACATTGATCCGGAACAGGCAAAGCTGATTATTAATGAACTGCCCCCTTTTGTTGATACCGTCGGTGTCTTTGTCGATAAGAAACGAGGGGAGGTTGAAGAAATTATCCAGTATTGCCATCTGAATTATGCCCAGCTCCATGGTGAGGAAAGCCCTAAATACTGTGAGCGGCTCATTCGTTTTGCCGCACCCTGTCAGGTTTTGAAAGCATTCAGGGTGAGCGATACACTCTCGGCCGGAGATGTTGAGCCGTATGAACCTCATGTCAAGGGCTACCTGCTGGATACCTTTCATGGACAGATGGCAGGCGGTACCGGGGAAACCTTTGACTGGTCACGTATCGAAAAACTGGGGCTGCAGCGGCCCCTGATTTTAGCTGGAGGGCTGGATGCCGATAACATTCTGGATGCCCTGGCCTCGGTTCAGCCCTATGGGGTTGATGTCAACTCCGGAGTGGAACAAAAACCGGGTATCAAGAATCATGCCCTGATCGAGAAGTTTGTCGGCCGGGTCCGTGCCTTTGAACACGGCGACCAGAAGTAAAAAAAATTCCTGACGGCTGTCAGGGGCAGCCGGGCACTGGTTACCTGGCGATAATCAGGGCATTGGGGAAGCCGTTTTTTTCAAGATATCGTTCATATCGTTTGGCTGCATCAAGGGCCGTTCCGCTGAAGACCATGACCCGGAAGAGCTGGGTTCCGGCTGCCGGAAATGACTGAATGACGACATCTCGGCCCATGGCGGCAAATTTTTTCGCCAGCTTACGGGCATTTTTTTTCCGTTCAAAAGAACCCACCTGGATATAAAACCGGCCGACATTGAAATCCTGGTGTTTAAGCTGTATCGGCTGCGATGAAGAAGCCGTCTTTGTTGTTGTCTCCGCTTCCCCGAGGGCGGTAATCCTCACCCTTGATGTCCCCTTTTTGACAAGTCCTATTTCTTTGGCTGCCGTATAGCTCAAATCAATAATCCGTCCCTTGACAAAGGGGCCGCGATCATTGATCCGGACAACCGTGCTTCGGCCGTTTCCCAGGTTTTTAACCAGCAGCATGGTTCCCATGGGCAGCGTTTTATGGGCCGCGCTCTTTGCGTGCATATTATATGTCTCGCCGTTGGATGTCTTTCGGCCGTGAAATTTTCCGCCGTACCAAGAGGCAATACCGGTCTCCTGGTAGCCTTGAGCAGTCGGGATCGGATAATATCGTTTGCCGTTTATAACGTAAGGCCTTTGGGTCGCCTTACCCGGCTGTTTTTTTTCATGGGGCAGCGGTTTGATCTGGGGCGGACCACAGCTTGCCGTGAAGAGCAGAGAGAACAGCAAGATAAAAACAACCCATCTGGAGAGTGAAATCATGGCGTTGCCGGTTCCGGCGTTGTATTTTTGAGCAGATGTTGAAAACGATTGAGATAAAAGAGACCGGCAGGGCCTGTAGTGTGCGGCGTATAGGGGAGCAGACCACTGCCGTGGCCGGTGAGATTGTCAAAGAGTAGATTTTCGTTTGCATCGACTGCTGAAAGATGCAGATCGAGAATGGGCCGAAAAACTTTGATAATCCCGTCCGTATCCCGGTCAATAATCATATTCTCCCAGCGGCGTTGACCATACCCCATGTACCAGATTCCCGGCTTGAATCGGCCGGTGATCCCGTCCGCCATCTCCGGATCAATTTCGTCTTCATCGCTGTTTAAATTATGCTCAAGCAGTGTTTCCACCCAGGAACTGGACTGCACGGTTAACCGTTCCATGGCATCAAAATCATCGGTCTCGCTGCGGAGCAGATAGGTGGCTGCATCATTAAAGCCCCACTGGCCGTGACAAACCTGGCAGGCAACTTCTTTGCCGTATTTTGCATGCGCCGGGTGATGCATGAGGGGGGTAACATGGGTTTGTCCTGATTTGTCCGTCAGAACAAGAGCATTCTCAATGATAGTTAGATTTTTCCCGGCAGGCTTCGGCATGCCGGGTTTCCAGCCGTGACAGGTGGCGCAGGTGATTTTACGGGTCTTCTTTTTCAGGTTGTTGCCGCTGTGACAGTCAATACAGATCAAGCCCTTCTGCTGGTGAATATCAGGGACAAGGTCATGTACTTCAACCCCATAGGGGCGGATAAAGGGTTCGCTTGTTGTGTAGGGTGTTCTGTACTCCCAGTTGAAGTCATGTTCGTACTGGCCGTAGTAATCGGAGCCGACATGGTTGGCATAATGGCAGCTGATACACTGCACGTCGCTTGGGGATTTGATGAACGTGTGATTCTGCAGGCTGCCGCCGGAGAATTGCAGATGGCAGGCGCTACAGCCGGTTCCCCTGGTGATATACGCATAATCATCTCCGGAGGAATAGACGTGGCAGCGCAGGCAGCGACGTCTGAGCATGTCGTCGACCAGGGCAAGTTCTGGATTTTCTTCACTCTGTGGGATTTGGGTCAGGGATTGAACCGTTGTTTCCGCACCAAAATGGGTTCTGGTCAGGTTGATTGCCTTTCTCAGGGTGAAATGAAGGGAATCGGCGCAGTTTTGTACCTGCTCGGGATGGCATTTTCCGCAGGTAATCGCCATATTTTCAGGGTCTGCCGGTCTGGCCACAAGGTTCAGGTGGGCCTCAGTTTTTTCGGTCACCGCGTTATTGCCGTGGTGGCAGTCGGTGCAGGCAAAGGCATGTCGATCATCGACTACTATGTCGGTATGACAGTTTGCGCAACCCGGCTCCCGAACCGCCTTGGTGGCTTTCGGGATATCAGCTTGAACAGGGGGGGGTGTCTGCTCTTCACGGCAGCCGTTCAAAAGGATAACCAACAGGAGAATGAGGAAATATTTGTAGTGCATCATCTTGACACCCTACCATAAAACTGCTACATCAATAAACCTCAAATTGCCTGCTTTTTTGGGGCGGTATGCCAGGCTGACACAAGCCACTGTACCTCACCAGGTAGAGGGCCTGATTCGTAATCAGGACGTAACCGGTTCGAGTCCGGTCAGTGGCTCCAGTTTTCCGGGGTCGGTAACTCTGTTTATAAAGGGCTTACACTGCGATTTATCGTGGTTTAAGCCCTTTTTTTGTAAGTGAGTTGTTCCTTCAGGTTTCAAGGCAGCCGTAATAAGGCATGTATTTAAGTTTGTCGGTGTCGTAAAAAGCCACGAAATCGACGGCGGAGAAGTTGGTCATCTTATAATTCCGTACTGTGCAAATGGCGGTTTTGGCTTTTTACGAGTCCGTCAAGTTTCGGGTTTGTTCTTTTTTATGAAAGTATCTTGTAAAAAATGGCGGCAATAAATATTATTCCCGATTCGGGTTGACCCGCCCACGTTTTTTAATATACAATTACAGGTAAAAGTCACCAGTGCAGACAAAGACGAGGTGATGGGACATCAGTTACAAAAAAAATAATCCTGCAGGAGTGGAGCAAGTCATGGTGCCGACAATAATCTGGACCCCGGAGATGAGTGTGAATGTCTCGGTGATCGATGAGCAGCATAAGCAGTTGATAGAGATAATAAATAAGCTGAATTCAGCGATCAGCGATCACGCCGCCAGGCCTATTCTGGATGAGGTGTTTGATGAGTTGACGGAATACACAAAAAAACATTTTTCAATGGAGGAAGCGTTTCTTCAGCAGGTGGATTATCCACAGACCGCCGCCCACAAGGAAGAACACGACGGTTTTATCTACAAGTTGATATCGTTTAGAAATGACTTTGAAAACGGCAGCCAGATCGTTTCTACGAAAATAGTGGATTTTCTCTATGGCTGGTTGGTTGGACATATTCAGGGCAGTGATAAGGCCTACAGCGCACTGTTGAATGAAAACGGAATTGATTAGATTAAAAAAAAATCATTCGTGCCTTACTGCTGATTTTTCAGCATAAAAAACAGATAGCGAAGACTTTAAGAAAATTTTCTGGCATATTGTGGCGATTGAGAGGCTCGTGGCATGATACGTTTTTCGCCCGCAGGGGCGGGCTCCTACCCGGTATTCGAGATTTGGGTTGCGGGCAATCATTCCGCTTTAGATCAAAAAACGCCATACGCGGCCTGGGTGAAAACAGGCGAGTCGACCATGGTGAAGGGGGTTACTGTCCTGCGTAAATTTCTAAGAATCTGGCCTCGGATTCAGTGGTGCCGATGAGGATTATTTCGTCATGTTTCTGAAAGCGTGTTGTCGGATCAGGTCCGACGTTTTGCTCTCCCTTGCTGTTTATCGCCATGACGGTGCAGCCGCTTTGCTCTTTGATGCGGCTCTTGAGCAGTGATTTCCCGATTAGTGATTTGGGAACCGGTCTGCTGAAAATGTTAAGTCCCTCGGTGAACATGGACAGTTCGTTCGGCCTCAGGAAGTTAAGTATGTTGTTTGAGGCCATGGAGGCTGACGACATAACCAGGTCGGCCCCGGCTCTATACAGTTTGGAGACGGTTCTTTCTTCAATGGCTCTGCTTATGATCTCGATGTCCGGCCGCAGTTGACGGCAATAGAACGTGAGGTAGATGTTCATGGCATCATTATGGGTAGTGATCAGAATCGTGTGCGCATTTTCTATGCCCGCATCGCGCAGGGTGTTGATGTCGGCGGCATCGCCGACAACGTAATTATCCCGTGATTCTGTTACAACAGAAGGTTTTTTTTCAATAAGCGTATATTTTATATGATGTTTTTTCAGGGTTTCCGCCGCTGCCTGCCCGACACGACCACCGCCGAGTATTAATGCCGGGGTGTCGTGGAGCCGGGGAGAACAGGCAATATTGAAAATTTCATCATATCGTTGCAGTTGTTCCTCGGATCCGGCCAGAACCAGTACCATGTAGGGGGTAATTACCGTCTGCGGGGTCGGGTCTGAAAATTTTCCGCGTTCCCAGAGACCGACAACCGTCAGGCCGGTTTTTCCTCGAATTTTTGTCTCCTCAAGCGTCTTCCCCTTAAAAGGTGTCCCGGAAGCAGGATCCTCTGCTATAAGGATGCGTCCAAAGTTACCGATAACGCTTGTTCCCATGCAGACTCCGCTCGTCCTGCGGGCAAGCCCCTGGCCAAGCATTTTGGTGAATTCAACAACATGGGTATTTCCCGGGAACTCAAGAATGTCTATGGAATGTTCGTGCTCGGCATTGGTGACAATGGGGACTTTGTCGGTTAGTTCCCGGATGGTAAAGGCGATGGAGGTGTTGGTCAGGTCGTCATTGGTGGTAACGACCAAGGCCGCCTTCCGGACCCGGAGTCGTCTGTAGGTCTCCGGATCATCGAGCTCACCAACCACCACGTCATAGCCTTGGTCATGAAGCTCCTGTGCCTTATTCAGGTTCGGGATTACAAGTACATACTGGTAATGATATTTTTTCAGTTTTTGAATCAGGTTGGTCGTTATCGGTTCAAGATTGGTGAGAATTATATGGTCTGAAATGTTTTCCGGCAATTCTCTGGGGGTTCGCACCTTTTCCTGGGCTTCAAGCCATGGGGCATAAAAAAAATGAACAAGGGTAAACGGGAGCAGGATCAGGAGGAACACAACCCCGGAGAGAAGAACAATCAGGGTAAAAAACAGGCCGAGATCGGTGTGAAAGGTGATGTCGCCGAAGCCGAGGGTGGACATGACGGTGAGTGACCAGTAAAACCCGGTGATCCAGCTGTATTCTCTGCCCTCGTATTGCATGAGGACGTGGAAGAGTACGCTGTAGAGGCTGATGATTCCAAAGAGGAAAAAAATAAATTTTGAGAGGACGACAAGGTTTCTTTTCGTCCGTTGATTCTGCAGGAAATAGATAAAGATAGGGAGAGATTTCATCTCGACTGTATCAGGGAAGATCGTAAAAAAATATGTAATTGCAGGCGGATGGACTGCAGTCTGCTCGCTTTTGGGCGGGAATGCCGGCACGGCTTTATTCCGGCGGCTGGCTGTTTTTTCATAGAGTGTTCACCGGGTGTGATTCATGCCGTGGGCAGGAGGATGAACGCGGGTTATACATCTTCCTTTCGTTTGTTCTCCGGGTGCTGCCGACATTTTTTTTGATGGGTTGTGATGATTTCCGTTACCTCTTCCGCTGTATCGGCCATATGAAACAAATTCAGATCCTCTGCATCAATACAGTGGTGGGGGAGCATACTCTTCTTGAGCCATGATACCAGCCCTCGCCAGTATTGGCTGTCATACAGCACTACCGGGAAATGACGTATTTTACCGGTCTGGATCAGGGTCAGGGATTCGAACAGCTCGTCCATTGTCCCAAAGCCACCGGGGAAAATGACATAGGCGGCTGCGTATTTAACAAACATCAGCTTTCGAATGAAAAAATACCGAAAAGAGAGGCTCAGGTTCTGATAGTTGTTTGGAGACTGCTCGTGGGAGAGTTGGATATTCAGCCCGACCGAAGTTCCACCGGCCTCTATGCAGCCGCGGTTGGCGGCTTCCATGATGCCGGGACCGCCGCCGGTAATGACGGTCAGGCCTTCTCCGGTCAGCAGGCGGGCGGTTTCGTATGCAGCCGTATAAAAGGTTTCTTTTTCATTAAACCGGGCACCACCGAAGATTGTTACGGCCGGGCCGAGTTCGTTTAAGGTCTCAATGCCGTCAATCAGCTCCGACTGAATTCGAAAAATACGCCAGGCTTCCGATGTCTTCAGGTCGTCCATGGGCTCCTTGTTTTGTGTAATTTGTAACTGTTTAAAAAAGTAGACGAGCAGCACGCCGGATTAAAAACATTGTCCCCGTCAAATGGGTGTTCTATTTGTAATATAAATATGCTCAATCGTAAACAGCATCGTCAATTCAGCCATGAATTCAGTCAGGTTGGATGGTTGACGAAAAAACTATTGATGTCTGCTCAGGCGGTTTCTCTGTTGAAATCGCTGATATATATTTTCACTTGTGTACAGGGCCAGGGCAAACCAGATTATTGCAAAGCCAATCAGTTTTTCAGGTGGGAATGGTTCTTTAAAGATCAGCAGGCCGATCAAAAACTGCAGGGTAGGGGCCAGGTATTGCAGCAGACCTATGGCGGTCATGGTGATTTTTTGAGCGCCGAAAACAAAAAGCAGCAGAGGCAGGGCGGTGACAAGGCCGGAGGCAATAAGAAGCAGGGTGACCTGTGATCCGGAGGTGAAGAAATGCGACTGCCCCTTGCCTGCAAAAAAAACAAGGGCGATACCGGCAGGGATGGAAAGAAGGCCGGTTTCAAAAACCAGCCCTTCAAGAGAGTGCAGAGGAGCTGTCTTGCGCAGCAGACTGTAACAGGCAAAGGTGAAGGCAAGAGTGAGACCTATCCAGGGAAATTGTCCGTAGGAGAACGTCAGGTAAAGAACCCCGAGCAGGGCAACGAACAGGGCCGCCCACTGACCCGGCCGCAGGGGCTCTTTAAGAAAAAGCACCCCGAACAGAACCGCAATCAGCGGATTGATAAAATAACCCAGGCTGGATTCGACAATGTACCCTGAATTTACGGCCCAGATATAGACAAGCCAGTTGCAGCCGAGCAGGGTTGCCGTGGCGGTAAAGGTTGCAAGGGCTCGTAGATTGGAAAATGCCTTAAAAAGAACGGCTGTTTTGTTCTGTAGCAGAAGCAGGACCAGTGAGAACAGGAAGGACCAGATAATTCGGTGACAGATAATCTCATATGAGGGGACGACGGCCAGTGCTTTCCAGTAAATGGGGAGGACGCCCCACATGGCATAAGCGGAGAATGCAGCTAAAAGGCCCTGCTTTTTTTCAGGCGCTATACTCTTGTTCATTACAGGATCCCGGTAGAAGAGACCCGGTACTGAACACGGTTACCCGGGAAATGCAAGGAAAAGGGACGGGAAAATATTTTTGGGTACTATGAATGAGGAAAATTACTTATCCAGCTCGCAGAGGGAGAGCACGGCGGGGTCACGGCTGGTGAAGCATTGAATAAGAGTCTTCTGTTCGCTCTTGCTCAGTTTGGTGCCATGTCTGATCATACTTTTTATAGTGCGTTTCCAGGAGCTCTTTCCTTTCTTTTTTTCCATCTTTTGACAGATCCTGGTTTCAAAATGACAGGAAAGGCATTTGTTCGTAACCAGGGGCTCACAGGATTCTTCAGCCCATAGAGGCTGGGTGAAAATAAACATTAAAAAAGCTGTGACCGCAAGGATGGTCGGCACGGTCGAAGGAATGGGCAGGGAGAAGGGGTATCGAAGAGTCAAAAGTTGAACCATTTTTTCTTTTTACTGGAGCTGTACATGGCGACGCGGTTTCTGCCGCTTCCCTTGGCATGATACAGGGCCTCATCGGCCAGACCGATGAATTCATTTTTTTTAAAATCGCGGCCTGAAGGCCGGGCACTGGCCACCCCGATGCTGATGGTGACCTTGTAAACCGAGTCACCGTCGTCAAAGGAAAAATTTTCCACCTCGGAACGGATTTTTTCGGCAACAATTTTTGCCTCTCCCGGTTCGGTCTCAGGCAGAACAAAGATAAATTCTTCTCCACCGTAACGGGCAATCAGGTCGTATTCACGGATATTTTCCTTGCAGACCCGGCAGAATTCCTTGAGGATAAAATCACCGGTCTGGTGGCCGTAGGTATCATTAAACTTTTTAAAATGATCAATGTCGGCCAGCAGAATGGAAATAGTCCGCTCGTTGCGGATGGACCGGTTGATTTCCTGGTCGAGGAAATTCTGGAAAAAACGATGGTTGTTGATCTCGGTCAAGCCGTCAATATTGGCTAGATTTTCCAGCAGTTTGTTTTTCTGGCTCAGTTCCTTGGTCAGCTTTTCCAGCTCCATCTTGGACTGAATCAGTTCCCGGTTAATCTCCTCATAGGACATGTTCAGCAGGCTGAGCTTGAGATTGGCCTCCTGCAAGATTTCCTCAATTGATTTTGTCGGCGCCATGTTAAGACCGAAATAATCCGCAGTTTGATCGACCAGGCTATGGATTTGTTTGAGGATTTTGTTGATGGCAAGAACCTTGAGTCCCAGTCGTTTTTTCGCCTCACTTCTGAATTGTTTATGGTATTCTTCCGGCTTTTCCGAGTAGAGAATTCGAATCAGAAGGTCAGCAAGATAGATGGCGTTGATGTTGCGGCCGACCTCTTTGTCGTCATCGGCATATTCACTTGGTTGATGATGGTAGCGGATGGGGAGGAGAAGAGTTTTTGGAAAGCCCCAGTGTTCGGCAACCGCATAACCAACGGAGCAGTGCTGGTCGCCGATAAGTTCCTCTTCAATCACGCTCACCCTGGTTCCCTCATCTTCAGCTGCTTGGGCAAGAACCTGATTGTAGAGGTCGGGTAATGTGGAGGCAAAGAGAAGCTGGCCGATATTTCGCAGCAGGCCAGATATAAAAATTTCTTCGGTGTCGGCACCGGGCACCTGTTCCAGAATGAGTTTGGCGGCAACGGCACCGGCAAGGGACTTTTCCCAGAACTCTTCAAAATCAAAGGAAGAGCCGTTTTTTTCTTTTCCCTTTATGGAGAGGAAAGAAAAGGAGAGCACGAGGCTGCGCACGGCATTGGTGCCGAGAATGGAAACTGCCTGATTGATAGAGCTGATTTGTTGGGGAAAGGAGTAGAAGGCAGAGTTGGAAACTTTGAGGATCTTTGCCGACAGAGCCATATCCTTGCTGATCAAATCGGCTATGTCGGTCAGTGTCGTGTCCTCCCGGCCCGTCAGCATGATCAGCTTTGAGGCAACTATGGGCAGGGTGGGGAGATCTTCTGATTGAAGAACGGTTTGCAGAACCTCTTCTCGGCTCATTGTCATAGTAGTGCTGGGCTCCTGGAAAAAACATGAGGGGGGTGTACACGATAATGCTAGATAACTATATATCATTTCTCCCTTTCACTTCAAGGAAGGTTTTCCTTTTTGGGAAAAAAGTTGCAATGAGGTATTGTCTGATCCCAGGAAGATTTATACTAAAATTTGATTAGGATAGCTGCAGGGCACTCCTTTATAGGTGGTGAACTCAAGAGTCTTGCCAAGGTGATCTACATAATCCGGGGTCAGTGGGATCTTGCCACCACCGCCCGGGGCATCAAGGGCAAAGGTGGGAATGGCCATCCCGGAAATATGGCCGATCAGCTGCTGCATGATTTCAAGCCCGGTCTCGATCCGGGTGCGAAAATGGTCGGTTCCCCGGGTGAGATCAGCCTGAAAGAGGTAGTACGGCTTGACCCGGATGGCGAGCAGCTTACGCAGAAGATTTTTTATAATTTCAGGGTCATCATTTACTCCTCTCAGCAGGACCGTCTGGCAGCCCATGGGAATACCGGCATCGGCAAGTCGTGTGCAGGCCCGGGCGGCTTCTTCCGTTATCTCTGCCGGATGGTTAAAATGGGTGTTGATATAAAGCGGATGATGTTTTTTAAGAACAGCCGTCAGGGCCGGTGTTATCCGCATGGGCAGAGTGCATGGGATTCTGGTACCGATGCGGATTATCTCAATGGACGGGATTGCCCGAAGAGCAGTCAGCAGGTTGTCAAGTTTCCGGTCGCTAAGCATAAACGGGTCACCGCCGGAGAGCAGGACCTCCTTAATTTCCGGGGTTGCCTGCAGATATTTAAGTCCAGCGGCAATGGTTTGGTCATTGATGACCATCTCTTTTTTACCTACTTTTCGTTTTCTGGTACAGAACCGACAGTACATGGCACATTCACGGCTGACCAGAAAGAGTGCACGATCAGGATACTTGTGAACCAGATTGGGAACGGGACTCAGGTTTTCTTCATCTAAAGGATCAACCATGCCCCTTTGGTCGTGTAATTCCCGTACATCCGGAACCGCCTGCCTGAACAGAGGTTTCCCTGTTTTTTTTATCAGGTCAAGGTAATATGAATTAATCCGCAAGGGGTATTTTGCCGCAACCTGTTCAAGCTCCAGGACATTGCATCCCAGCTGTTCGGCCAGCTCCCGTGGAGAGGTAATGGAGTTTTTAAGTATTTTTTGCCAGCTTGTCATTGCCTGTCACGAAGTTGAGTGCTACAAGAAAATATGAGAGAGGTCTTGTCGCCCAAGCCTTTTTATCATTTTGTCCCATCAAAATTGAGGGAGTATACAAATGTCTGAAAATTCTGCCATGTTCAAATACGATGAATATGGAAACACACGGGAAATTTATGTCTATGATTCCGGATCCGCCATTCATACAAATGCCTTTGTCAATAAAGGCACGGCCTTTACCTTTGAAGAGCGGAGGCGTCTCGGTCTTGTTTCCATGCTGCCGCCTTCCACTCGAACTCTGGAGCATCAGGTTCAAAACAGTCGGTATAAGGTAGCCAATAAAGTAAATGATATAGAACGATTTATCTACATACGGTCCCTGTTTGATCGAAACGTCACCCTTGGGCATGCCCTGATCCGCAGTGATATTGCCCGTTATATGTCGATTATCTATACTCCGACAGTCGGGCTCGCCTGTCAACATTATTCATCCATGTTCCGCAGCGCCAATGGCCTTCATTTTTATCCGGGCAATATAGAATATGCCGAAGACGTCCTCCGTCGCTTTCAGCAGCGGGATATCCGGGTCGCCGTCGTGACCGATAACCAGGGCATCCTCGGCATCGGTGATCAGGGCGCAGGCGGCATTGCCATCTGTGTCGGCAAATTGATGTTGTATACCCAAGGGGCCGGAATCGCGCCCTGGCACTGTCTGCCCATTTCACTTGATGTCGGGACAAACAATGAGGCGCTGTTGGCTGATGACGAGTATCTGGGCTGGCGGCATCCCCGCATAACCGGTGATCAATATATTGACTTTGTCCAGCGTTTTGCCCGGGCCTTTCGCAATGTCTTTCCCAATGCCCTCTGTCAATGGGAGGACTTTTCCAAGCAGAATGCCTTTGCCATCCGTGATGCCTATCTCCATGATTTGATCTCATTTAACGATGACATTCAGGGGACTGGAGCGGTTGCTCTGGCCGGTATTCTGGCCGCCATGCGGGTGAAAAAAGAAAAACTTAAAGACCAGATTTTTCTTATCCACGGAGCCGGTGCCGGTGGAATAGGCATTGCCGAGCAGGTCCGAACCGCCCTGTGCGAAGAGGGACTGGACTGGCAAGAGGCGGTCAGCCGGATCTATACCCTTGACTCCCGGGGGCTGGTCACCAGCGACCGGGATATGCTGCCGTATAAAGTCAACTTTGCCAGAGATCCGGCCTCCCTTGAGTGGCTGAAGGAAAAAAGTGATCTCAGCCTTGAGAATGTTGTTAAAAAAGGTGGAGTGACGGTTCTGATCGGAACCTCAGGTCAACCGGGTTGTTTTAGTCATGATGTGGTCAGTTCCGTTATGGAGAATACCGACATGCCGGTCATCATGCCGCTCTCCAATCCGACCGACCATGCAGAGGCGATACCGGCTGATATCTACCGCTGGACCAACGGCCGTGCCCTTATTGCAACCGGCTCACCCTTTCCCGATATCCTCCATAATGGAACCTCCTACCGGGTCGGTCAGGCCAACAATGTTTTTGTTTTTCCCGGCCTAGGGCTGGGCGTGCTTGCATCGGGCGCCCGGGAGGTACGGCCGGAATTCTTTACGGCTGCTGCCAGGGCGGTTGCCGGTTTTGTCGGCAAGGAAGAGCTGACCAAAGGGGCATTGCTGCCTCCGGTGACGGCTCTTGCCGATGTCAGTCTTGCCGTTGCCCAGGCCGTCGGAGAATCAGCGATGAGTCTTGGTGTGAGTCGAAATTGCGCATTCTCGACGTTCCAGCACCAGAATGATCCTGCGCGCCTCAAGGAACTCATTCGTAAAATACGTTGGATACCGGATTATCTGCCTCTGGTAGCGATGTGAAGAGAGGTTATTTTTTTTAGGATATTTTATTTGCTTCGGAATCCTGAGATTGTGATACAATACCACTGTGGGGATACTTCATGACCAGTTGTGCTGGTTATGATCTCTTATGAACCAAGGGTTCGCTCAAAAATAACTTCGTATCATTTCACGAAGTTATTTTTGAGCGAACCCTAAATAAAGGAGTGTCAACAATGAAAGAAACGTTTGGAAAAGGAATGAAATCTCTGGTTGCCGCAGGTGTTGCCGCCGGGCTGATCTTTGGGGTCGCCGGTATGGTTTCGGCAAAACCGATTAAGATTCGTTTTTCCCATGTAGTTGCACCGACGACCCCCAAAGGGCAGGCCGCAGATATGTTTGCACGGCTTGCAAATGAGCGCCTGAAAGGAAAGGTTGAGGTTCAGGTTTTCCCCAATAGTCAGCTCTATACGGATAAAAAAGTGCTGGACGCCCTGAGCTCGGGCAGTGTTGAAATGGCCGCCCCTTCCACGGCCAAGTTTACATCCTGGGTTCCGCAGCTGCAGCTGTTTGATCTGCCGTTTATGTTTAAAAACCGTCAGGTTCTGTATCAGACCATGGACGGTGAAGTCGGTAAGAAAATGTTCAAGCTGCTGGGTAAAAAGAATATGCTGGGCCTTTCCATGTGGGATAACGGCTTCAAGCAGATCGGCAACAACATCCGTGAGATAAAAACACCGGCGGATCTGAAAGGCATCAAGTTTCGTATTATGTCTTCCAAGGTGCTGGAAGCACAGTTTAAGGCCGTTGACGCCAACCCGTTGGTCATGCCGTTTTCCGAGGTCTATTCAGCCCTTGAACAAGGCGTCATTGATGGCCAGGAAAATACCTGGTCCAATATGTATTCCAAGAAATTTTTTGAAGTACAGAAATACATTACCGAAACCAATCATGGGTATCTGGGCTATCTCGTTGTCACCAATGCCCAGTTCTGGGCCCATCTTCCCAAAGATGTTCGTACGGAACTCGAAAGCATCATGAAGGAAGTCACGGCCTGGATTCGTGAGAATGCCTACAAAATCAATCAGGATATGAAACAGAAAATTATTGATTCAGGCAAAACCAAAGTGACCGAACTGACTGACTCGGAAAAGGAAGCCTTTCGGGCCGCCTTTAAACCCGTTCAGGATGAGTTCCGTTCCGTTATCGGGGCTGAGTACATTGATGCCGTCAATGCCCTGAATGATAAACAGTGATTAGGCACCCTTGAATGACAATATATCCGTTGTATTTTTTTTGTATGTGATCAACAGGTGGACAGAGGACGAATTCTGTTCACCTGTTGTTCTTTAAAGCTGCTCTACAGGCGATAAACAGAGATATGGAACAGCAAAAAGCAGGACTGCTCGACCGAATTGAAGAAATACTTATCTCCATTTTTCTCGGGGTGTCGACCCTGCTTGTCTTTGCGCAGGTTGTCGCACGATATGTCTTTAACTCAGGCTTTACCTGGGCCCCGGAACTGGTGGAATATTTCTTTTTGTGGACGGTTATGATCGGTGCCTCCTACGGGGTGAAGCAGGGGGTCCATCTGGGGGTGGATATTCTAGTCACCAAGTTCAGGCCGGAGATACGCAGGTGGATTATCCTGACCGCTATTGGTATCTCTATTCTGTTTACGGCAGGCATGTGCTACCTTTCAATTTTTTATGTTCGGGAAAACTACAGGATGGAGTTGACGTCCGTGGATCTGCAGATTCCGCAATGGATCCCCAATCTGGCTCTGCCCTTTGGGTTCGCCCTGATCACTTTCCGCTTTATCCAGGTGGGCTGGCTGGTCTATACCGGCAGGCAGGAAAAGATTACCATGAGTAATGAACCCGCCCCGGATTCCGATGAGATTGAAATCCCTGAGTAGTATGTAATTTCTTCAAGGTGCTGTTCTATGGAAGCCTCTGTTATTTTTGCAGTTCTCGCCATTCTGCTGCTTGCCGGTGTTCCCATTGCCATTTGCCTGGGACTGTCATCCGCCATATACCTGTTGCTGTTTTATCCGATTCCTGAATGGTCCAGCACCACAGCTATCCTGGCCGGTATTCTCCCCAACAAATTCGGGGCGACCATGGAGCATTTCACGCTCATGGCCATCCCCTTTTTCATTATAAGTTCCAACTTTCTCTCCACCGGCGGAGTGGCTAAGCGTATTATCCGTTTTGCCAATGCGCTGGTCGGCTGGATGGCCGGCGGCCTGGCCATGGCCGGTATCCTGGCCTGTATCATGTTTGCTGCGGTTTCCGGATCAAGTCCGGCCACGGTTGTTGCCATCGGCTCCATCATGATTCCGGGAATGGTTGAGGCCGGTTATACAAAACGATTTGCGGTCGGCTCCATTGCCACTGCCGGCAGCCTCGGTATCCTGATTCCGCCCTCCATTGTCATGATCGTCTATGCCGTAGCCACGGAACAGTCGGTCGGCAAGATGTTCATCGCCGGTATCGTGCCCGGCCTAATGCTTGGCGCCATGCTTCTGATTGTGACCTGGATTACCGCCAAGCGCAAAAATATGCCCTGTGAGGCGGTTCCCACCCTCAAAGAGGTCTGGGTTTCTTTTGTTGATGCGATCTGGGGCCTGCTGCTGATTATCATGATTATCGGCGGGATTTATGGAGGAATTTTCACCCCCACTGAAGCCGCCGCGGTTGCAGCAGTCTATTCCGCCTTTATCTCGCTGTTTATCTATCGTGACATGGGATTTAAAGACATTCCCCATGTTATGCTTGAGTCGGCAAAAATGACCGCCATGCTGCTCTTTATTATCTCCTGTGCCATGATTTTTGCCCATGTCCTCACCATGGAACGTATTCCTCAATCCATTGCCGAATGGCTGGTGGCCAAGAATATGACCTGGTGGATGTTTTTGCTCATGGTCAACGTTATTCTCTGGTTTGCCGGTGACTTTATGGAACCGTCTTCCATTATTTTGATTCTGGCACCCATCTTTTTCCCCATAGCAACGGCACTTGGCATTGATCCCATTCATCTGGGAATTATCATGACCTTAAATATGGAGGTCGGGATGATTACGCCTCCGGTCGGCCTGAATCTGTATGTCGCCTCAGGGCTCTCAGGTATGCGTCTTGAAGATGTGACCAAGGCCG
>CAZPXI010000021.1:0-19688 GCA_964590715.1 uncultured Desulfobulbus sp. | reverse complement strand
AAGCTCGGCGGCAGCCTGTCTGAGGCTCGGCGTATAGCCCTTATCGGCAAGTTTTTCCTTGAGATAGGTGAAAAAATTCTTTTGTTTCTCGGTCAGTGGTGCCGGTGCCATGGCCACATTCTCCAGAAGTATATAAAAAGTATTAAATGTATAGGTATTGTAATATACGGCCGCCTGTTCTGTCAAGCGGTTCACCAGAGAAAAAAGTGCGAAGAAAAGACTTGATTGAACTGTGGTGCAGCATTATGTAGCAGACAGATACATCAGCTGAAGGTCATATTGATCTCTGGGCATCATCAAGTTACAGGCCTGAAACCGAGAGGGTCGCGCTGGGGAAAACCTGACGGAGCTCTGATCACAACAAACACAAAGTTTATGGTCCCGGCGTAATCGATATGAAAGGCGGTCTGGTGACCACAATTTTTGCGGTCAAGGCCCTGGCTGCATCCGGACACCTTGCCGATCTGCCGATAGTTCTATTTTTCAACTCCGATGAGGAGGTCGGCTCTCCCACGTCTATTCCAGTCTTGCAAAAGCTGGCCGATTGAAGATTCCGCTGCTCGAAGAGTTTCGTGCCGGGGCATCCGACGCCAACACCCTTGCCGGGATCGGCCTTGCCGTATTAGACGGATTAGGCCCTGTCGGCGAGCATGATCACAGTAGTAATGAATACATGATCAAAGAAAGCCTTGCCCGACGCTGCCGCCTGCCAGCCTCCTCCATTTCAGAACTGAACGGCTTGTCTATCTGATTTTCCGACAGAAAATCCAGGTTCTTTATGCCCTCTCCCCCCAAAAAAAAGAATTACTGCTGATAGGTCGAATTCAGATCATTAAGGGTGTTCTGCTGCCACTCTTCAAAGGTCATTTCCCGGCCTGCCCAGTAAAAAGGGGTATTTCCTCCGCCCACATAGTCGTTTTTATCAATATTGTGGCCGATGGTGGAGCCGGTTGAGACTCTGAAAAACGATCTTCCCGGAGCAGCCGTAAAATCATTGTGCCGCACCTCAATATCGGCCACATCATCATTGACCGGGAAAAAGACAATTTCCGCGGTTTTAAACTGCGGCCTGCTGTTGTATTGCAGGGTGTTCTGACGAATGATGTGGTTACTTTCGGTAAGCACTATGCCGCCATGGGAGTTGTTTCTGATAATGTTACGTTCGATTCGCGCAGGACCGGCATCAATATCGAGCATAATACCGGCACTTTTAAGTTCATCCGTGCCGCCGTTTTGAATGGTATTTCTCTTGATCACATTTCCGTCACCGCTGAAATACACATAAATACCGCCTGAATCATAGGCCAGCTGGTTGGACCTGGAAATTGTATTGTCTTTGACGGTATTATATTCAACCTGGGCCGGTGTTTCTCCGCCGACCACGATGCCTGATGAACCGCTGTCATTAATGGTATTGTTACTGATGGTATTATGATCAGAGACACCGGCTGATCCGTAAACGGCAACACCGACCCCAAGATTATTTTCAAGAAGGTTGTGGCTGAGGTTATTGTAACTCGAATCTTTAAGAATAATAGCGCTGCGATAGATCAGGGCGCCGGTTCCTGTTATCTTCAGTCTCCGGATCTTTGAATAATTCGTCCCGGTCATGTGTACACCGGCGGAATTGGCACCAACTATCGCTATATTACGAATATCCAGATAATTCTGATGGTTGGTGTTTATGCCGAACGATCGGCTGCCGACCCGAAGGGTAACGGTACTTGGGAGTTGACTGCTGTAAAGATATATCCTGCCGTTATCCCAGAACCACTGGCCGTCTTCCTGCAAGCTGATCATTTTCGGGCTCAGATCTATGGGCGGTGGAATTTTCGGCCAGGTTTCCTCTTTTCCGGTGTCCGGATTAATCTGCCGGACGGTTATCGGCCTCTGGGTGTCCCAGGCCGAGGAGTTTGTGATTGCGGTCATGGTCTTCGACGGTTCATCAACACCAACCACCCAGAGATTATTGTAATGACCGTTTTCGTTTTGAATCAGAATCGCTCCCGGACTGGGGATGGGGTCCGTGCTCGGGTCCAGAGTTACACTCATAACGGCATGTAACGGGGTGTTGTCATAAAAAAGCACACCGGGCGTGCCGGGGTTGTCGATGGAATAAACATTTACATCCTCCAGACGCCAGGTCCCGGTCAGGGAATCGGAACCATCAATAACCGGTAGTGCTCCGGTTCCGTATGAGCTGAATTGAATAGGATTCCCTGCAGTTCCCGATGAAGAGATGACCAGCGTTTCATTCCAGGTCCGGTCTTTGGCAAGATAGATTTTGTCGCCGGGGTTAAAGGACGTATTGTTGACCTTGGCTATTGTTTTCCATGGATTGCGTTTGTCGCCGACATTTGAATCATTTCCCTGAAGATTGTCGACATAATAGGACGTGGCATAGGCAGGTTGACTGAAAAAAAGCGCTCCTCCCGTGACCGGAAGCACCAGGAAAAAAAATGCAAAGAGAGTGGCGGCTAAATTGTTCATTATGGCACCTCTGCTTGAAATTAAGAATTGTTCGCAACGGAAAGGTCGCACTATTCTATTCTTGTTAATACGATAACAGGAGATAGTTCGGGTTTTGCCGTATGGACTTACGACCATTCTGAAAAATTGTATTTTTCAGGGCACTCTTACAACAAACATAAGACCGATTGCCGGAGTATGCCGGAATATTTCTGTTTAACCGGCCACTACGGCAAGCAGGGTGCTGGGTGCTGTTTAAGCCGGCCACCTGCTTCTTGAAGTCGGCTGTTCTTCATTGCCCGACATAACGTACATTACATCATTGCTTGTCCGTGATGCGTTTACGCAGTTTATCGGCAATGGATTCTTCACGATAGGAAACGATGGTGATTGGTGAGCGTCTGAAGAGTTTCTCGGCAACGGAACCGGTAAAGGCGTGCACAAGCTCGGTTTTGGCTTTCACTCCCATGACGATCATATCCACGTCTTCCTTTACCGCATGTTTAAGCAGCTTATCTGCCGGCTTGCCGACGGTTATGATCAGTTTCATCTGCTCCCTGGGGAAATCGATAGTGTTAAGCATCGCATCAAGTGCGGCAACGCGCGTTTTTTCAATCTCCTGTACGTAATGATCCCCGTCAACTTCATAACCGAACGAGGTGATGGTTTCTACGGCATCAACATCGCGCTGGTTGATGACACTTACAAAAATCAACTGTTGAACATTCAGCGACCTGGCCAGCATGACCGCATATTGAACAATTTCCTCTGAGTATGGAGAAAATGCCAGCGGCACCAGTATTTTTTCTATCTTTTTCATTGCTTACACCTGCATAAATGGAGAGTTAACCGGCTGTCTGGCTTCCGGGCCTCTCATCCTCTGGAGAAAGAAAAGAAAACCAAACAGTGCAAGACCGATAAGATAGGTCCAGTACCGCTGGTCGTGCGGGAGTCCTACCCATTGTGCAATACGCTGGGGCTGCATTAGGATAAAGGTAACGATCAAAAAGAGTGGAATCTCCCATATCTTATTTCTGGCGACAAACCAGCCTTGAGTGGCAGAGGCAAAGGCAAAATTGCCAATGCAGGCCATGATAAAAATGAGAATACCCTGACTCCATGAGTAGATGTCATGGAGGATGAGCTCGGTGTTAAAGATAAACATGAACGGCAGAATGGCTGTTCTGATGTCGTACATAAATCCCTGCAGACCGGTGGCAATGGGCGGCGATTTGGCAATGGCGGCGGCGGCGTAGGCGGCCAGGCCCACCGGCGGCGTGTCGTCGGCCAGGATGCCGAAGTAAAAGCAGAATAGATGGGCGGCCATCAGTGGGACCACAAATCCCTGCATGCCTCCGATGGTGACAATGGCGGGTGCGGTCAGTGCGGCCATAACAATGTAGGTGGCGGTAGTCGGCAGGCCCATTCCTATGATCAAACTGGCTATGGCGGTAATAACCAGCATGAGAAATACATTACCCATGGAAAGGACATCAATAATCTCGGAGATAAGATTTCCCAGGCCAAGGGCGACAACACCGACAATAATACCGGCGGCGGCAGTAGCAAGAGCAACGGAAACCATGTTGCGGGCACCAGAGGCCAAGGCGGAAAAAATCAAAGTTATGGATTTTTTAAAGGCTTCTCCCAGGGGTTTTTTGTTTTTATAGGCCCTGATTGGTTCCTGAAACAGCATGATGACGGCCAGTACGCAGATGGCGTTAAAGGCGGCCAGCTCGGGCGAATGACGGACAATGATCAACTCATAGAGCAGCATGAACAGGGGCACCAGAAAATGCAACCCGGAGACCAGGGTCTTGAAAAAAATCGGAAGCTCGCTTTTGGGCAACCCCTTGATGCCTAGTTTTGAAGCTTCAATATGGGAAATATAAAAGAGGGCGGCATAGGAGGCAAAGGCTGGAATAGCAGCGGCCTTGACCACTTCAAGGTACGGGACATTGACATACTCGGCGATGATAAAGGCGGCAGCACCCATGATCGGCGGTGCCAGCTGGCCGTCTGTGGAGGCGGCAACTTCAACAGCAGCGGCCTTCGTCGCCGGATAACCGACCTTTTTCATCATCGGAATGGTGAAAGTTCCGGTGGTGACGATATTGGCGATACTGGATCCGGAGATCATGCCGGTTAAACCGCTGCCCATGATCGCAGCCTTGGCCGGGCCGCCTTTAAACCTGCCCAGCAGGCTCAGGGCCAGCTGTATAAAATAGTAGCCGGCCCCGGCCTTATCCAGCATGGCCCCGAACAGGACAAAGAGAAAGACGATGGTCGCCGATACGTCCAGCGGGATTCCGTAGATGCCCTCGGTAGACATGGTCATCTGGCCGACAAAACGGTTGAGTGAGGTCCCCTTGAAGGCGATCAGATCCGGCATGTAAGGTCCGAGAAAACAGTAGGCTATAAAAAAACCGCTGATAATGGGCAGCGCCGGGCCGATAGTCCGCCGGGCCGCCTCAAGGAGCATAACCGTCAGCAGGATACCGAATACTATATCCGAGGTTTCAGGTGATCCCTGGCGACTGTTGATGGCATCAAGAAAGATTATGAGATACAGGGCGGCAAAGCAGGCAAGGGCTGCCATGACCATATCAAGCAGCGGAATTGTTCGGTGGCGGGAAAAATATTTTATACCGAAAACCGGTTTTTTAAAGAGTGGGTAATTAAGGTACACCAGAGTCAGGGCAAAGGCCAGATGGATGGTTCGGATATAGGTTGTGTCAAGAAGAATAAATTTAGGCAGGGCCAGTTGATACAGACTCCAGGCAACGGCTATAGTGGGGATGATGTATTTCTGCCAGCCGGTCGGTTTTCGCCCGATGCCTTCCTCTTCCTCGGCCATTTTTTGAGCCAGGTCCATTCCATCGTCTTCAAATTGCACATCAATTTTGCTCATGAATTCCCCTTACCCTGGATTAATGTCAATTCCATTGTGTACAGCATGCGTGATGAGCCTGATCGCATGCATTTATTCTTTTAGATTTCGAACGGCAAGTGCACGGCATTCCGGTTTATGTACGAATCGATCACTGTAAAAGGTACCGCGGCTAAAGTCAAAAACAGAGGTCGATATCCGAGTAGGGAGGCGCCGGTTCTCATATTGAACAGGCAAAGACAGGAGAAAGGTAAAGCAAACCCATTTTTCGGCCTGATGCCGTTATTGTTGTTGATAAATCTTTGGCCGGCAAGCACGGCAGGCGGAAGGGGAGTGTAACACTGAGGAATGCAAGAAAAAGAATGACGGGAATCTTCTCATAAACCTGGTCTCCTTCAATAAAAGATGCTTTTCAAGTTGATGCTTCTGGCAAGATGTGCGGATTCCTCTTGTTTGCTTTTGATACTGTGATCAAATTCCAACTGGCTGTCGTCAGCATTTTTTAAACCTGCCAACGACAGACAATTGGAATTTGGCGGTGGCGTTGCCATCGCCAAATAAAAACCGATTTTTACTTCATCAGGCCGACTTCCTTGAAATATTTTATAGCACCGGGATGAAAGGGGGCGGTGAGCCCTTCAAGCATATTTTTTTTGGTCAGTGTTGCATATGCGGGATGCAGTTTCTTGAACTCTTCAAAGTTATCGAAAACTTCCTTAGTGATGGCATAGACGACTTCATCCGGTACTTTGGCAGAAGTGACAAGGGTTGCTTTTGAGCCTATTGTTTCAATATCTTTATCATTTTGTGCTCCGGGATACATGGCAATAGGTATAACGGTTTTTGTGTAGTAAGGGTACTTGGCCAAGAGTTTTTCCATGCCGGTTATTGAGACAAAACGAACCTTTCTGGCGCCAGAGGTCGCCTCTTTAATTGCTCCATTGGGGTGGCCTACGACATAGAAGAACGCATCAATACGCCCATCCTGCAACAAACTAGGGGCTTCAGAAGCCTTGATCGATTCGGCCTGTAGGTCTTTTTTGTAATTGATACCGGCTGTTTCCAGTGCATCAATGGCTGGTTGACGGGTACCTGAGCCGGGATTGCCGATATTGACTTTTTTGCCTTTCAGATCCCTGATGTCCTTTATTCCTGAGTCTGCATCTGCAATTAATGTCAACGCTTCCGGATGAATTGCAAAGACCGAGCGCAGATCCTTTTGCGGCCCCCTGTCTTTCCATTCGGCCAAGCCGTTAACCGCTTGGTATTGAGTGTCTGACTGAACGATGCCGAATTCAAGATCGCCGTTCATGACAGCATTAACGTTAAAAACTGAACCACCGGTGGACTCAACCGTGGCACGGATGCCGTATTCTTTTTTCTTCTTGTTGACCATTTTGGCAATGGCACCGCCGGTCGGGTAGTACACTCCGGTAATGCCGCCTGTTCCTATGGTGACAAACTGGGTTTTAGCTTGGGCCATACCAAAACTCATCAGCATGGATGCTGCCAGAGCAACACCTAAAAACAGTCCTTTTTTCATCAAGACCTCCTTTTGATTTGATTGAGAAGAAACGGTTTATTCAAGACAAATTTTTGTTATATTCAACCGATCCTTTATTGACAAGTAAATATTCAGGAAGTCGGTTTTTTTGGAATTCCCATCATGAGTTTGTCTTGCTTTTTGCAGGTGAAGGATGTATGCGGAATAAATAAACCAATTCATTGCATCGGGTAGCTGATTCCTGAAAGGATCCGGTTTCGGAAAACCCGGAGGACGATCATGGGCAAAGCAACAAAAAAGTCTGAACCTGTCACCGACACAAAAGATAAAAGTCAGTCGAGTCGTAAGAAAAAATATTTTGACGTTTCTTTCTATCACGACTGGTGTAAATCCTGCGGCATCTGCATGGCATTTTGCCCTCAGAAAATTATCGGTGCCGACAGCAAAGGCAGGCCGGTAATAGAAGACGCCGATCGATGTGTTGGCTGCCGTTTTTGTGAGATCCATTGCCCGGATTTTGCCATAACCGTCTCCGACCGTAAACCCAAAAGGAGAATTAATGATGTCTGAGACCACTACGCAGCGTCGTCTCCTGCAGGGGAACGAGGCAATTGTTCACGGAGCCATGGCCGCCGGATGCCGTTTCTTTGCCGGATATCCGATCACTCCCGCCTCTGAAATTGCCGAACTGCTCTCCATTCTTTTACCGGCCGCTGACGGCACTTTTATTCAGATGGAAGATGAGATCGCCTCGATTGGAGCGGCCATAGGCGCCTCGCTGGCCGGCGTAAAGTCCATGACCGCAACCTCCGGACCAGGTTTTTCTCTGATGCAGGAGAATCTCGGTTTTGCCTGTGTTACCGAGACACCGCTGGTGATCGTCAACGTGATGCGCGGTGGTCCTTCAACAGGCCTGCCCACCAGTCCGGCCCAGGGCGATGTGCAGATGGCACGATGGGGCACCCATGGAGATCATCCTGTCGTCGTCCTTGTGGCCTCTTCGGTAGAGGACTGCTTTTCCATTACGGTTAAGGCGTTTAACATTTCTGAAAAATACAGAGTACCTGTCATTCTGCTCTCAGACGAAGTTGTTGCCCATACCAGGGAATGTGTCCGTCTGCCTGCACAAACAGAAATCAAGGTCGTTGACCGGATCAGACCCAGTGTGCCGCCCGACTGGTATAAGCCCTACGAGGGAAACAGCAGAGGTGTTCCACCCATGGCTGTACTTGGGGACGGGTATCGACATCACATAACCGGCCTGATTCATGATGAACACGGTTTCCCGACCCAGAACCGTCATGAAATTGAAAGGTTCCATAAACGGTTGACCAAAAAAATCACCAAGGGCTTTTCCGACATTCAGATGTCCCGCGGCTTTCTCCTTGAGGATGCTGAAATCGTTGTTATTGCCTACGGCGCTGTTGCCCGTTCCGCCCTGCGCGCGGTCGAGGATGCACGAAGACAGGGGGTGAAGGCCGGTCTGCTTCAGCTAATCACCCTCTTTCCTTTTCCCAGAGGCACCGTTTCACCCCTGCTCAAACAGTGCCGGGCCGTATTGGTTCCGGAGATGAATATGGGTCAAATCAGTCGTGAGGTTCAGCGGGTGAACCAATTTGACTGTACGGTGGTGAAACATAACCGGATAGACGGACAGTTTATTACGCCTCTGGAAATATTTAAACACCTCATCAAACTCTAACAGGAATCCTATCATGCCCACTCCTGCACAGGCCCTCCGGCACGAATATCTGCGGCATAATAAAAAATTTCCCCATGTCTGGTGTCCAGGCTGCGGCAACGGCATTGTCATGGGGGCGTTGCTGCGTGCCATTCATCGTCTCGAAATCACTAAAGACGAAGTCGTCCTTGCCTCCGGCATCGGATGCTCCGGGCGAATGCCGACCTATCTCGATTTCAATACCCTGCATACCACCCACGGCCGGGCGCTCACCTTTGCGACCGGGGTCAAGCTGGCAAATCCTGCCTTAAATGTGGTGGCCATCATGGGAGACGGTGACGCAACTGCTATCGGCGGCAATCACTTTATTCATGCCGCCCGCAGAAACCTGAATCTGACCGCCATCATTATCAACAACTCGATTTACGGCATGACCGGCGGCCAGTATTCACCGACGACTCCCTATGGTTCCAAAACCACCACTTCCGTTTATGGACATATTGAACACGCCTTTTCCATAGCGGAACTGGCTGTTACTGCAGGGGCATCATTTGTGGCAAGATCCACGGTCTATCATGCTGATCTCGTCGACCGACTCATTGAGCAGGCCATGAAAAAAAGAGGCTTTGCCGTGGTTGAGGTGATCTCGAACTGTCATGTGCAGTACGGAAGAAGAAATAAGCTCGGCGGGGCCGTGGATATGTTAAAGCAGTTCAAGGAGCAAGCGGTTACGGTGAACCGTGCGGAAAAGCTCAGCCCTGAGGAACTTGAGGGAAAAACAACTATTGGTGTGCTTGTCGATCGTGAACTTCCCGTTTCCACGGAAGAGTATAAAAAAGTTCGCCTTCGAGCCCATGAATCCGGGGGCAAGGTATGAAGATCCAGAAAGAAAAACAAAATCGGTATGAGATCCGTTTCAGCGGCTCGGGTGGCCAGGGATTAATTACAGCCGCAGTTGTATTTGCCGAAGCAGTAGGTGTCTATGACGGTAAATATGTCTGCCAGACCCAGAGTTACGGTCCTGAGGCCAGGGGAGGCAAGTCCAAGGCTGAGGTGGTTATCAGTGACCAGCCCATCGATTATCCCAAAGCCCTGGAGCTGGATCTGTTGCTTGCCATGAATCAGGCCGCCTGTGACGCCTATTTTTTTGATATCAAGGCAAATGGTCTTCTTGTGGTTGACTCGTCTCTGGTGGAGCAGTACCCGACCAGCCGGATTATATCCATTCCCTTTACCCAGATAGCAAAAGAGGAGATCGGCCGAGAGCTGGTCGCCAACATGATAGCTCTGGGCACCATTGGTTTTCTTTCCGGTCAGGTCGACCTGGCCAATCTCGAAAAAGCCCTGTTGGACAGAGTGCCAAAGGGCACAGAAGAAATGAACAGCAAGGCCCTGATGCGAGGTATCGAAGAGGCTGAAAAAATTGATATACAGGGGCTGCCCAGGGCTGTAATGAGTGAAGACGATGACCTGTAAATTTCGATCAACATTAAAAACGGGGGTAGGATGAAAGTTGTCGCGTTTAACGGAAGTGCTCGTAAAGACGGTAACACCACCAAACTGGTGGAATATGTTTTTGAAGAGCTGGAAAAAGAGGGTATTTCCACTGAACTTGTACAGCTGGCCGGGAAACATCCGCATGGCTGTATCGCCTGTTATCAATGTTTCAAAAGAAAAGACAGGAGGTGCGCCGTTGAAAGTGACTGCATCAATGAATGCATTGAAAAAATGGAGGCGGCCGACGGCATCATTCTGGCGTCACCAACCTATTTTGCAGACCTGAGCACGGAGCTTAAGGCCTTGATCGATCGAACCGGCATGGTCTCCAGAGCCAATGGTGATATGTACCGAAGAAAGGTCGGGGCAGCGGTGGTTGCCCGTCGACGCGGGGGCGCAATTCATGTTTTTGATTCCATCAATCATTTTTTTACCATCGGCCAGATGATTATCGTCGGATCTTCCTACTGGAACATAGGCGTCGGCCGTGACAAAGGCGATGTTGCCGGTGATGATGAAGGGGTTGAGACCATGCGTACACTTGGTCAAAATATGGCCTGGTTATTGAAAAAAATTCATACATGAATAGCGGCCAAGGCATAGAGCGCCGACTACCAGATACTCTCGGCCTGAACTCAACTTGCAGGATATGTGCCGGAAGTAATACTCATTCTTCCGGGGCGGATGCCGTGTCCTTCCTCCCCGGACCTTCTTTTTTCAAGCTTTGACCTTTCACCTCTTGCTGCCGATATACATCGAGCACCCGTATTTTGTCAAAAAAATCAGCATATTCCATACCGTCTATCTCTTTTACCTTCCCTTTTAATCACAAAAAAATTTGACCTCGAATTTTTTTAAATATATAACAAGATATACGGTAAACTTTAGATTTGAATTTTCTTTCACATTTCCTCTCAAGATCTTGTCGGAGTAAAAAGTTCGTCTGTAAAGTGTTTAATTTTTACTAAAAAAGAGATGTCAAGATAAGTACGCCTGTACACCGGGTAAGGAGAAGGCTGATGCTGGTTATCTGTGAAGACTGCGCTAAAAAATATAACATTGACGAGACAAAAATTAAGGGCGATCGGGCCCGGTTTTCCTGTCAGGAATGTGGACATATTATTGTGGTAAAGAAGCTTGCCCAAAATCCGGTAAAACAACAGACTGCCGCACCGGAGGAGATGAATGAAGAGACAGTCGGGACACCTGAAGACAACAGCCTGATTGAAGATGTCCCGGAAGGGAAAGGGACTTCGGAGAGCGAAGAGACGACAAAACGGAAAAAAGTGCAAAAAGGCAAGGGGGCTTCGGTTGGTTTTTACCTCATCTTTGCTTTGACAATCGGTTTTGTTTCCATTGCCGCAGTCTTTGCCTACCTGTACCTGAAATATATTCCGCAACTTATGAATGAGCAGATTGATCTGCGGACGTCTGCAATAACCACTGTTTTTTCCGGTGCTATCAAGCAACCGCTGCTTGTACGCAACTATCTGCAGGTCAACAAAGAGGCTGAACGTGTCAGCAAGTTGCCGGGTGTGGCCTATACCGCCGTTGTCAATAAACGCGGCATCGTTGTTGCCGGATTTTTCAGTGATCTTTCCCGTTTTGACCAGATTTTTTCCGCTCAGGTCAAAACCGAAGGCTTTCCTCGTTCTGTAATTGAAAAAAATAAAATCAAGAAAGGAGTACAGGAACAGTTTGCTCGATTCACCGTCGGCGGCCAAAAAATTCAGGATAAAGTTGTTACTCTTCCGGAGACCGGAGGGACTGTCCATGTCGGCATTTATATATCGGAAGTTGAGCAGGCCATAAAATCGGCCCTCCTCTCCCCACTATCCATGTCGTTGATGGGGGCCATCTTTTTCGGTGGTCTGATTATTTTTCTCATTATTGCACGATCAATTTCCAGGCCACTGGTTGAACTCACCGAAGTCGTGAACCGGATCAGTCTTGGTGAGCTTGATTTAGTCATTGAACCCAAAGGCCCCAAAGAGGTGCGAGAACTTGCCATAGCCTTTGAACGAATGCGCTATTCAATTAAGGCGGCAATGATACGGTTGAGAAAAACATCATAACCGCTTTTGTCGCTGTCGAAGATGGCGAGTGCAAAGAAATTTCCTGCAAACGAACCCTTGAAACTTCGAGCATAAAACTCATAGAGGTCTCGCCATCGACAACGGAAATATTTTTGCACGGAACAATCATAAAATCAATATTGCATACAACACCATTTCCGAGCGATGGATACGAGTTCAGAAGGACGCTCTTTGCTGCGCATTCACAGCTTGATCGATAGATAATTTATGTATTCGGGGGAAAAATGAAAATCATACTCAGGTTGGGTATTCTGTTTCTCTGTGTGATGTTGAGTCCGGTCACGGCTTCTGCCGGATATAAACTCTCCATGCTGCCCAGATACTCGACCGAAGAGATTCATAAACGAATCGTTCCCATTGCCGACTACCTCAGTAAACAAACAGGGCTGGAGATCGAACCCATTGTTATTTCAACATTTGATCAGTATCAGCAGCAACTGATCAGCGGCGCAATACAGATCGGCTATGAGAACCCCTACATTTACGTGCTGGCCTCAAAGGCACATGACGTCATTGCCCTTGCCGAAAAGGAACGCAGCGGCACACGCTTCAGGGGAATCATCATAACCAGGGCCGACAGCCGGATAAAGACCCTGGAGGATTTACGCGGTAAGACAATATCTATTGTCGGATATACAAGTGCCGGCGGCTACTTGTCACAAAAACTTACCCTTGCCGAACAAGGTATAGATGTTAAAACCGATTGCCTGCTTGTCGAGGCGGCGGACAACAAGCAGGAAAATGTCATTCTTGCCGTCTATACCGGTGATGTCGACGGAGGGTTTATCCGCGGATCGGCCCTGCATCGAGCCGATAATTTTGTTCCCCAATCCGCAATAAAAGTTCTGAAGGAAACAGCATGGTTACCGAACTGGGCACTTTCTGTCAGCCGGACGATGCCTGCTGCCGACAGAAAAAAAATTGCCGATGCTATTTTTGCTCTGAATAAAGAGTCTCCTGCTGCTCAGGCCCTTAAAATCAACAGGTTCATTCCGGCTACGGATCAGCAGTACAACAGTATTCGCCAGGCCGCAGGCATTGCTCTGCCGGTGATCAATGACTCTCCAACAGAATAGGCTGCTATGAAAATGAAAAAACTGTTTGTACAAGGAGCACTGTTTCTGTTGTGTGCCGGTCTTTCCGGGGTTGGGCAGGCCAGAGAGTACACCTTATCCATGCTGCCCAGATATTTCCCTGAAAAACTCACAGCCATGATCACCCCATTGTCCGAACATCTTTCTGAGAAAACAAACAATTCGATCAAGCCTATATTGACTGCAAACTTTGCCGAGTACGAAAAAAAGGTCAACAACGGCAGTATTGATATCGGCTATGAAAATCCCCTGGTCTATGTCAATGTCAGCGCAGTTCATGAAGTTTTAGCCACAGCGATCAAGGGACAGGGCGGTGATAAATTTCGGGGGATCATTATTGTTCGACCGGACTCAGGAATCAAGAGTGTTGCCGATCTCAAGGATAAACAAATAATGATTGTCGGCAAGACCTCAGCAGGCGGTTATCTATCACAAAAACTCACCCTGCAAAAGCAGGGGATACCACTTTCCGGTGGAAATCTGTCGGAAGCGGCTGGTAATCGCCAGGAGAATGTAATTATTGCAGTCAGTATTGGTGATGTCGATGCCGGGTTCATCCGTGAATCGGCACTGCATAAAGCCGATAAATATATTATGCCCAGATCAATAAAAGTACTTGCCCCTACAGCATGGTTACCGAATTGGGCATTTTCCGTAAACAGGAACATACCGCAAGCGCAGAAGAAGGCTTTGCTGAATTCTCTGCTTGCGCTTGAAAAAGAGAGTAATGTGCTTAAAGCAATGGGACTTTCCGGTTTTAAAGCCGCATCCGACAGCGATTATGATATCATGCGCACACTAATTGCTCAATAGGGCTGTGCCCGGAAGTCGGGGCCCGCAATCTCAATACTCTTAAGAATACGTGAATAAGGAGCGGCACAGATGCTCATCCCTCTGGAGCAACCATACCTGCAAGGGCTTAACAGTTATTACCTGCAGATTGATAAATTTGTTGAACATCTTCAAGGGGAAATAGGTTCAGGATGCCTCTATTTTAGTTCCTCGTCCCAGGAAATTCTTATCTATTTTGATGAGCAGGAAATTCTGCGCGGGGTTATTCAGGATAATGGTGCCAGTGCTCAGGTGTCTCCAACCCTGGAACCGATATTTAAGGCGCTGAGTTTTAAAAATTTCCGGGTAGTAGTCTATCAGCTTGATCCCAACGCCATCTTTTTCTGGGGTCAGATGCCGCAATTTAAACGGGCCAAAAAAAAATTAAATTCCTCTGATATCCAGCTGCCTGATCTTATCTTCAGGTTAAAACAAAAGATTTTTTCCGGCTTTGTCCATGTTCGGTTTGCAGAGAAAAGGGGAGGAGCATTACTCTTTTTTCATAAGGGACAACGAGTCGGCGGATCCTACACCTGGGGGATAGGCGGACTGGATGCCTCCGACAGAGCATATAATGATCTCCTTAAAGAGTTGCAGAGAAACAAGGCAACTTTTGCCATAGGGCATTTTCTTCCGGAGAAACAGCAGGAAACCGCCAAGGCAGGAACTGAGTCATCAGGGGAACCTTCCTCTAACGCGATGTTGTTTTCCAACCTCGACATCGCGTTAGAGGAGTTTCTTGGCCACTTTGTCAAATTGCTTTATAGAAAAAAGAAAACCGACCCGGTTATCCTGCTAAAGCAACAATTTGTTGAAAAGATGGATGAGTATCCCTTTCTTGATCCATTTAAGGCCATGTTCGACTATACCGACGGTCAGGTTGGCTTTTCCGATGATGCCCCCCGTGAAAAAATAGCCGCCGCCATTGTCGAATGCGCCTGGAATGTAGTCATTGATCACAAGATGGAAAAGAAGTTCAGGGCGGTCCTGAAAAAATGGGATTACAAATCAGCCCTTGAAGAACGTGGTATCGTCGTGGAGCGCTAGCCACATTCTTCATTCATGGAAAAGATCACCGTTCTCTTTTCTATTCTTCTTCTACCCGCTTTCTACCTGCCAGCTGTCCGCAGGCAGCCGAGATGTCCGAACCTCTGCTCTGGCGAATAAAAGCCGTAAAACCGTTCTTTCTAAGAATGTTCTGAAAGGCAAGTACCCTGTCTCTGCCTGGGCTGCTGTAGTCCGACCCCACTGTTTCATTCATGGAGAGCAGGTTTATTTTGCATGGAATATCCCGCAACAGGCCGACCAACTCCACTGCCTTATTATCACTGTCGTTGATCCCCTCAAGCATGGTGTATTCAAACATAATGCGTTGTCTTTTCTTATGGGGAAAACGTTTGCAGCCCTCTAACAGCTCCGCGATGGGATAGCGGTCGTTGACCGGCATAATCCTGCTCCGGGTTGCATCATCGGTTGCATGGAGGGATATGGCGAGGTTCACACTCGTTTTTTCGCCAAGGCTGATCATCTGCGGAACCAGTCCGCAGGTGGAAACGGTTATACGCCTGCTGGAAAAATCAAGGCCCCGCTGTTCGGTAAGAATAGAAATGGCGTCGATTAAAGTATCCAGATTGGCCAGAGGCTCTCCCATTCCCATGAAGACTATATTGGTCAGTCGCGGCTTGTCGGTAGCGATGAGAAAGTCACGTACGGCGCAGACCTGGTTGACGATTTCGGCGGTGGTTAAATTTCTGTAAAAGCCCATGGTGCCGGTGAGACAGAACTTACATCCCATGGCGCAGCCAACCTGTGAAGAAACGCAGATCGTGCTTCGATCCTCTTCTGGAATCATCACCGATTCAATCATGCGGCCGTCTTCAAGCGTGAAACCAAACTTGACCGTACCGTCTAATGAGGTCTCCGTCACCGGATTTTCAAATCGGCTGATAGAGGCGTGAGCGGGGAGGAGGGCACGGAAGTTTTTGGCGAGATCGGTCATCTCGTTGAATTTCCTGATCCCCGGCCGATAGATCCAGGCCAGTATCTGTCGGCCACGGAAAGCAGGCTGACCCAGCGATTCGATAAAGGCCGTCAGCTGTTCCTGGGTGAGGTTTTTCAGATCGGTTTTTGTTGTGGCTTCTCTCATATGTTGCTCTTCGGCATTGGATCACAGCGCTCGTTGGTTTTCAGTTTTAAGAGCCATTGCTCCGGAAGCCGCCTGGTCAATGATGGCGAGAAATTTTTTTAAATCCCGTGGCAGGCGACCGTCAAGGGTGAAATAATTTGAGGCATGATTTGCCTGAAGTTGCGCCCGTATTCCGTCAAGACCTGCAACCAGGGTCCGAAGTTCGGAAAAGAGTTCTTCTCTACCGGGCATGCTGAACCGGCCGGCCCTTGATTCTTCAGCCAGCTCCGTGTTGTCCAGGATCATCAGGGTGAGTATTGCAATCTGGGAAGGCTGCATTGCCCGGAGAAGCTCGGCGGTAGCGGCGGCATGGGCAAGTGAATATTTTTTTCCTGCAAGACCAAGCAGACAGCTGACGGATAAAAAGACTCCTGCCCTGCGAACGCGCCGACCCGCCCTGAGCATTTCCGCTGCAGTTGCGCCTTTTTTTACTGCGACAAGGGTCGGATCATGGCCGCTTTCAAGTCCCATGTAGATCCGGCCAAGGCCGAGGTCTTTTAATTCTCGAAGCTGCTCCCCCGACCGGGCAAGAATATCACGGCAATTTGCATACAGGCTGATCCGGCGGATCCATGGTAATTGCCGGCGAATATTTTTAAACAACCGGACCAGCTGCTGATGCGGAATCACCAGAGCATCACCATCGGCAAGGAATACCGTTTTCTGCCGCCTGCAATACTGTGCGGCAAATGCAAGATCCTGTTCTATTTCAGTCTGTTTTTTTATTCTGAACTGCTTGTCCCGATAGGCCCCGCAAAACGTACAGTGGTTATGGGAACAGCCGACGGTCACCTGAAGAATAATCGAATTCCACTCGCTTGGCGGCCGGATAACTGTTCCTTCGTATTGCATTCTTTGTTCTAAAATAAAAAAATCAGCCGTTCTTTTCGGCAAAATCCGCCATGAAATCGACTAGCTTTTGCACCCCTTCCTCGGGAAAAGCATTGTAGATCGAGGCCCGGCAGCCGCCGATGGATCGATGTCCTTTCAGGCCGTCAAAACCGACCGCAGCCGCTTCGACAATAAACTGTGCTTCCAGTTCAGGGGTCGGCAGATTAAAGGAAATGTTCATCAGTGAGCGCGAAGGTTTTTCCGCATGGCCGCGATAAAAGTCGGTGGCATCAATGGCATCATACAGGAGGCCCGCCTTGCGCTGATTGATCTTCTCCATGGCCGCGACACCACCCTGTTCTTTGAGCCAGTTCATCACCCTCCCCACACAGTAGATCGAAAAACAGGGCGGGGTATTGAACATGGAATCTTTGTCGGCATGGGTTTTATAGCGCAGCATGGTGGGAACGGTTTCTGCAACCCGATCAAGAAGATCATCTCTGATGATCACCACGGTCACACCGGCCGGACCCATATTTTTCTGGGCTCCGGCAAAAATAATCCCGAATCTGCTCACATCAACAGGTCTTGACAGGATATCGGACGACATATCGGCCACCAACATTGTGTCTGATTTCGGCATGCCGGCAAACTGAGTCCCGTAAATGGTGTTGTTGGTGACAAAGTATAAATATTCACTATCCGGATCAACCGAATATTCATCATCGGCCGGAACCCTGTTGAAAGTGCTCTCCTCACTGGAATAGGCAACCTTGATATCGCCAAAGAGTTTTGCCTCTTTGATGGCTTTTTTCGACCAGGTTCCTGTATTGAGATAGGTTGCCTTTTTTCCCGGTCCCATCAGGTTCATCGGAATCATGTAAAATTGTGACGAAGCTCCGCCCTGCAGAAAAAGAACCTTGTAGTTGTCCGGCACCTGCAGGAGCTCACGAATCAGCCCTTCAGTCTCTTCGGCAACCGCCATGAATTCCTTACTGCGGTGACTGAGTTCAATCAGTCCTATTCCCTTGTCGTGGTAGTTGACTATATCTCCGGCGGCTTCCTGCAACACGGAGGGGGGCAGGGTGGCGGGACCGGGGCTGAAATTATAAATTCTCTCGGGCATATTTTTCTCCTTGTCTTTGTGCTCATTCAATAATAACTCTAATCCCGTGTTGATCGGCCGATCGCCAGGTCGATTTTTTCAAACGAGAAGCATTTTTATTCAGCTGGTTTCAATCTGTCGCAACGCCTCATAGAGAACAATCCCGGCGCTCATGGCAAGGTTGAGACTGCGAATGTTTGAATTTTGCATCGGAATGGTATAACAGCGCTCTTTATACAGCGCAAGAATTTCTTCAGGCAGTCCCTTGGTCTCCCGTCCAAAAATGAGAAAACTCTCGGAGTGAAAAGGGGCTGCAGTATACGAACGCTTGGTTTTTGTAGTAAAAAAAAACAGATTTCGCTCGTCCTGCTCCTCAAGAAACTGTTCAAAGTTCTGCCAGTGCTTGATGTGTACATGCTGCCAGTAATCCAGGCCGGCCCTTTTCAGATGTTTATCATCGGTGCTGAAACCAAGGGGATGGATAAGATCCAGGACCGCATTGGTCGCTCCGCAAAGCCGGGCAATAGATCCGGTATTCGGTGGTATTTCAGGTTCGACCAGGACAATATGCAGGGTATGTTCCATGGAGTTTCAAGGCCTGTCCTATTATTTTGAAGAAAGGTTATCAATAAAAGATGAATTGAGTTGCAAATTTAGAAATACGTTTTACATTCAATCTTTCAGCTTTACTACTTCGATTTACCATGAAAGACAAACAGACAACAGTCTTCTTTGAATTCTAGAACCATTTGGTATTGGAAACATGGCGCTTATCGTGCAAAAATTTGGTGGCACCTCGGTTGGTTCCACGGAAAAAATCAAGGCGGTTGCCCGTCGGGTCATGGGCTATCAACAACAGGGGAACCAGATGGTTGTTGTTCTCTCGGCCATGTCCGGAGAAACCGACCGTTTAACCGGTTTTGCCCAGGATATACAAGAGATTCCCAATCGCCGGGAAATGGACATGCTGCTGTCCACCGGAGAACAGGTCACTATCGCGCTTTTTGCCATGGCTGTTAAAGAGGGTGGATCCGATGCCGTTTCTCTGCTTGGCGATCAGGTTGCCATTCGCACCGACGGCATGCACACCAAGGCCAGGATCAAGAATATCGACACTGAGCTGATTCAAAAACACCTTGACGCCGGCAAGATCGTTACTATTGCCGGTTTTCAGGGCGTGACTGCAGAGGGAGATATTACAACGCTTGGCCGTGGCGGATCAGACACTACTGCAGTCGCGCTTGCAGCGGCGTTGAATGCAGATGCCTGTGAAATTTTCACTGATGTCGACGGCGTGTACACCACGGATCCGAACATCTGTTCAAAGGCGCGAAAAATAGACCGGATCAGCTATGACGAAATGCTCGAGCTTGCAAGCCTTGGGGCCAAGGTGCTGGACATCAGATCAGTCGGCCTTGCCAAACGCTATAGTGTACCTTTGCATGTTCGATCAACTTTTTCTGAAAACGAGGGAACCTGGGTTGTTGAGGAGGATAAAATAATGG
>CAZPXI010000020.1:0-19777 GCA_964590715.1 uncultured Desulfobulbus sp. | reverse complement strand
TCTTTTGGCATTCCACGGCAACGATTCTGTTGCCGTTGAGCACAAGGGCAACCGGTGCCACCAGGTATTGAATTGCAATCCGTTCTCCAAGGGCGGCCTCAATTTCCTGCTTGATAGCCGGCATCTCCGCCCGTGTCCTCCGGTAGAGAATGGTCACCTCAGCCCCGAGGCGTTTGGCCACTCTGGCTGCACTGATGGCGCTGTCGCCGCCGCCGATAATCACGACCTCGCTGCCGACCTCGACCATTTTTCCGGCATGGACCAGATGGAGAAACCTGACCCCGCTGATTACGTTGTCGGTATCCTCACCTTCCAGGTCGAGTTTTCGCTCGCCATGGGCGCCGATGCCGATGAACAGGGCGTCATATTCTTTTTTAAGTGTATCCAGTCGGATATCCCGGCCGACAACAGTATTACAGAGAATTTCAACCCCCGTTTCCCTGATCGCCTCGATCTCCGCATCAAGTATTTTGCGCGGCAGTTTATAGGCTGGAATCCCGTAGCGCAGCATACCGCCCGCCTCAGCAAAGGCCTCGAACACCGTGACCGGATAGCCGTGCCGGGCCAGCTGGAATCCGCAGCTCAGGCCGGCCGGTCCGGCGCCGATGATGGCCGTTTTTTTTGATTCTTTTTTCTCTCGGGCCACCTTGCGGTGTTTGAGGCCGTGTTCAATGCCGAAATCACCAAGCCAGCGCTCAAACCCGTGAATGTTGACCGCACCGTCTTCTTTTTCGCTGCGGTTGCAGGTTGTTTCGCAGGGATACGGGCAGACCCGGCCGCAGGTGGCGGCAAAGGGGGTGGTTCTACTGGCCTCGTGCCAGGCCAGCTCATAGGACTCCTTCCGGCTTCGTCCCTTCAACTCAGCCAGCTGGACAATAGTCAGCCAGGCCCGGATATCGTTACCGGCCGGACAGCCGGTGGTACAGGGCGGCAGCGAATGCACATAAATCGGGCATTTATGTCCGGCATCGCCGAAGGCGACAACTTTTTCCGTGCCCCTCTCCTCAGTAAATGGAGGAAATTTCCAGTTCAGGGCCGACTCAACAATGGTGTTGGAATTTTTCGCCCGATCTTTCATGTTGAACTGTCCGGAAAGCGGACATGGGCCGACTGGTTGAAGGTGGTCCTGGCGTGCCGGTAGTTGTCGATCATGTCCTTTTCAAAGACCAGGTCGGTGACTGCAAAAAAATGTTTCCAGCCCACCCGGTCAATCCACTCGCCCAGCCGTTCCCAGGGCTGTCCCTCTTTTTTAAAGGCGGTAAGGATCCTGCCCACCACCTCGTTGACCTCGGGCCACCGCGGCGGGTTGTTGGGCAGGTTCTGGGCCACCAGGCAGCCCAGGGCCGGTTTGGAGCGGGCGTTGGAATTTTTTCCCCCGACCCATATCCCGAACTTCGAATACTCCGGGTGGTTGATCTCCATCACCGGGCAGGCCCCGAAACAGGCCCCGCAGTACATGCATTTTTCCTGGTCCACCATCAGCGACGGCTTGCCGTTGACGACCGTGGGCCGGATGGCGGCCACCGGACAGCGGGCCACCACCTTGGGCAGCTCGCAGATGTTGTCGATCAGGTCATGGTTGATCCGGGGCGGCCGGGTATGCTTGACCACGATGGCAATATCGGCCTGACCGCCGCAGTTGATGGCGCAGCAGGAAGTGGAAATCCGCACCTTGCTCGGCAGGCGCCAGTGTTTGAAATCTTCAATCAGGTTGTCCATGATCGATTTCACCACCCCGGAGGCATCGGTGGCCGGTATGTCGCAGTGCAACCACCCTTGAGTATGGGCCACGTTGGTCACACAGGGACCGGTCCCGCCCACCGGCAGCCCAATTTTTTCAAGGGCGTTGATCAGGAGCTCGACCTTGTCCTGATCCGGGGTCATGAACTCCACATTGTTGCGGACTGTAAAGCGGAGGTAGCCATCGGCATACCTGTCGGCGATATCACAGATACGCCTGATCAGGTCCACCGAATCCTGGCGTGGGGTTCCGGCCCTGACCGTATAGAGAACATCACCACTGTGGGCGATATGTTTCAAGACTCCGGGCCTGGGCATGGTATGATATTTCCACCTGCCGTAGTTTTTTCGCACCACCGGATGAAGGGCATCTTTATACGCATACGGGCCGGATTCAACCGTCTTCCAGGTTCTTTTCTTTTCCATACTCTGCTCCGGAACGTTAATACTCGGATTTATAATAGGGATTGCTTCTGGGGCGTTCGACCATATCCACCAAGGCCGCAAGACCGACCCCGTCGAGAAACTGTTTCAACCCGACCCGTTCAATGGTCTCCCCGATTCGTTCATGGTCAAAACCATTTTCGCTCCACCATTCGATTATGGTTTCGCTAAGCGTTATGAAACGATCAATATCCTCCTGGTTTTCCATCCTGAAAAAAGGAACCAGCATGGTGCCGCCCATGGCCCCGACCTTTAAGGTATTTTTGCCGCCGAGCAAAATGGCCAGTCCCCGCTCGCTTCCCGGCGACAGGGCTTCGGTCATGACATTTATACAGTGCATGCAGTGGACACAGTTGGGGTTGTCGATGACCAGTTTCCCGTCCGCCAGGGACAGGGCCCGGCTGGGGCAGCGGTTGATCACGTTGTTGACCAGGAATTCGATTCCGTTTTTCTCAATCCAGGCCGCCATGGCCTGCTCATCGACCTGGATCGCATTCCGCCACATGCCGATGACGGCCAGGTCGGAGCGGAAGATGGCATTGCTGCAATCGTTGGGACAGCCGGAGAATTTAAACTTGAACTTGTAGTTGTAGCCGGGCCGGTGCACATCGCCGGTGAAGTGGGTCAGAACCTTGTGGTGCAGTTCCAGGGTATCGTAGCAGGCATGTTCACAGCGGGCAGGTCCAACGCAGGAAACCCCGGTTCGCATGGCCGCCCCGGCTCCGCCCAGGTCCCAGCCGTTCTGGTTGAGCTCGTCAAAGCATTCCTGTACGTCCGCCTCCCTGACGCCCTGGAGCATGATGTCACCGGTCTGGCCGTGGAGGGCGATCAGGCCGGAGCCGTGTTTTTCCCAGGAGTCACAGAGGCCGCGCAGCATTTTTGTGGAATAATGGAGGCCCGGTGCGGGCTGGACCCGGAGGGTGTGGAACTCGTAGGCCTCGGGAAATTTGTCTTTGATTCGGGAGCGTCGGCTGATAATGCCGCTGCCGTAACCATAGACCGTGACCAGACCTCCTTCCCAGTACCCGGTCCGGGTCTGGTAGGAGTACTCCAGCTGATCGAGAACGCCCCTGAGCATCGGCTTTTTCGTTCGTTCGGCCAACTCCTTGAGACCGGTGACAAAACTGGGCCAGTCGCCCTTTTCCAGCTCATCAAGCATGGGGGTCGGGTGGAGGAATTTTTCTTTGTTCCCCGAATATTTTTTCTCTGTTTCCGCCTTGTTTCCGGGTTGCGTCATACTGTTCTCCTGTTAAATCCGACCTGGGGTAAGTGACACATTGTAGTATATTTGACTATAAGACAGGGGAGAAGGAAAATCAAATAATGATGGAATCAGGATACGGCAGATTTATATGCTACTGGCTTAATTCGTGGAATTATCCATTTTGGGGTGCCTTAAAAAATTAGGGTTTTCGTTCAAAATCAGGTAAGCGCAGACTCCGAGGCATGTGCAAAATTTTACCACAGCCATATACTTGATATTCCGAGGATAAAATCTTAACCATAATGCAGAGGTCACAGAACGGTCAAGCCGTCCGGCTGGGCGAAAATACAATTTTTCAAGATGCCCTTTTGTATATTATCCATCCCCTGTAGGAGCCCGCCCCTGCGGGCGATCATGCGTTTAACCTGTTTTTCTAACCTACAATCGCCCGCAGGGGCGGGCTCCTACAGGTCAGATGGCGCTGTCAATAGTGACAAAGAACAGCTTGAGGTCTAGTTGCTTGATTTTAATTCATTTTAATGAAGAATGAATGTCCCGTGGGAATCAGGAACAAGAAGGAAGGCGGGCTGGGTGGCGGCTTAAACGGGAATATGGAGGGTGCCGCTGAGATATTCCACGGCCCGGCCGCTGATCAGCACCCGCCCACCCCGGTTTTCACAAAACAGTTCACCGCCGCGTTCAGATATCTGTTGGGCATGGAGTGTATCTTTGCCGAGGCGCTTGGCCCAGTAGGGAATCAGGGTACAGTGGGACGAGCCGGTGACCGGATCTTCCGGAACACCAGCACCGGGGGCAAAGAAGCGGGAAACAAAGTCAACCTCGGCATCCGGGGCGGTGACGATCACGCCCAGACAGTCGAGGGCGGCCAGAAGGGCAAAATCAGGCCGTAGTTCGGCCACGGTTTTTCGGTCCGGAAAAATGGCCAGCAGATCACGGGCGGAATAGACCGCCTCAGGTTCGGCACCGAGGGCTGTGGCAAGTTCAGCCGCCAGCGGACAGGGGGCTCCGGGCCGGGCCGGGAAATCAAGGGTAAGGAGATCTTCCCGCCGTTTGACCGTGAGCAGACCGCTTCCGGACTGAAAAGAAAGGGTGTCTTCGGCACCGATGTCGGTATGTTCGTGCAGAACAAAGGCAGCGGCCAAGGTGGCATGCCCGCAAAGATCGACTTCCGATTCCGGGGTGAACCAGCGCAGCTCAAAGCTGCAATCGCTGCCAACTAGAAAAGCGGTTTCCGACAGCCGGTTTTCGGAGGCTATCGCCTGGAGAACATCGTCAGCCAGCCATTCGGAAAGCAGACAGACCCCGGCAGGGTTTCCGGTAAAGACCCTGCCGGTAAAGGCATCGACATGGAAATAGGGGATGTCCACCCTTAGACGGAAACGACGGAGTTTTCCTCACCGTATTCGTTGGCTGCATAGCTGTCGGCATCCGGATCGTTGACCCAGACATTGCCGTCAAGGACATAGCGGAAGCGATAGGAATAGCCGCTTTTTAAGGAGACGGTCACGGAAAAGGTTCCGTTTTTCAGGCGTTTCATCGGTGTTGCCGTAAGAGACCAGTCATTGAACTCTCCGGCCAGCACCGCAGATTCAGCCTGTTCTTCATTGGCATACTTGAAGGTTACCCGACAACTTTTTTTTGTCTTGGTGTAATTCTTTTTCAGCATGACTTGCCTCCTCCGCTGAGAACATAAAAACAAAATCTGAGACTACCAATATAGCATTAAGCATCGTGCGCATGGCGCACCAGAGATCGTCGTGATCATAATATAAAATATAGTACGTTACCCTGTTTTCCCGGTCAACAGTTATTGAAACAAAGAGCGTAATTTATATGAGAATAAATCCTACCTGTCTCTGCTTACCAGCTGAACATAGACAAATTTAATAGACTGCATTACTGTACTTACATCGTTTTTTCAGAGCGTCAATGGATAAACCGGCATGGCCGCACCGAATCTTCAGGTCTCCGCCACGGAACAGCATGAAAATGTTCTGAAAAAATAAAATGTTACGGACTTTTTTTGGATAAGTAATAAAAATGGATATACAAATTCCCGAGTTGCTGGCTCCGGCCGGAAATTTCGACAAACTGGTTACTGCCATTCATTATGGTGCCGATGCCGTTTATCTGGGCGGTCGCAAGTACAGCCTTCGGGCCCGGGCCGGAAATTTTGATGATATTGGTATGCTCCGGGCAGTTGAGTATGCCCATGCTCATGGGATCAAAGTCTATATAACTGTCAATATCTTTGCCCATAACCGAGACCTTGACGGCCTTTCCGATTACCTGGTGTTTTTGCAGAAAGCCGATGTTGATGGTTTGATTATTGCCGATCCCGGGATCTTCCATGTGGCCCGGCAGGTGGTGCCGGAACTGTCTCTGCACCTGTCGACCCAGGCCAATGTCACTAACGTCGCCAGTGCGCAGTTCTGGCAGCAGCAGGGGGCGGCCCGGTTGAATCTTGCCCGGGAACTCGGGCTTGAGGAAATTCGCCGGGTTCGGGAGGGAACCGATGTCGAGCTGGAAGTTTTCGTACATGGCGCTCTCTGTATCTCGTATTCAGGCCGCTGCATGCTCTCCAACTATTTTACCGGACGTGATGCCAATCAAGGCGATTGTGCCCATCCATGCCGTTACTCCTACAAGCTGGTCGAGGAAAAACGACCTGATCAGTATTTTCCGGTGGAGGAGGATGAACGGGGAACCTATATCTTTAACTCGCGAGATCTCTGCCTGCTGCAGCGATTGCCGGAACTGATTGCTGCAGGCGTGGATTCGGTGAAAATTGAAGGGCGCATGAAATCGATGGGCTATGTCGGTAGCGTGGTTCGGCTCTATCGGGCCGCTCTTGACTGGATACAAAAAGAAATTTTTGCCGGAGCCGACTGTGAAAAACTTCTGCTGCCCGAGTCTTTTACCAAGGAAATGAGGAAGATCGGGACTCGGGGGCAGACGGAAAATTTTTTTGATGCGCACCCTTCAACAGAGGCCATGTTGTATGATACAATACGGACAAGTCAGGGCTATGCTCCTGCCGGAATTGTCACCGGAATTGCTCCCCTGATCATTGATGTTCGTAATCCCATAGAATGTGGTAACGAGCTGGAATACCTCTGCCGGGAGATTGAACCCAAGATCTATACTGTCGTTTCCATGGAAACGGAAGATGGCAGGCCCGTTGAACGGGCCAACCCGGGTACTCAAGTTCTTCTGAAGACGAATCCAACGCCAGAGGGCCTGACTATACACAGTCTGTTTCGAAAATATATGGAATGAAATCATGACGCCTATTCTCAATGTCCCGTTTTTGCCGGAACCTTCATATATAGATTTTTTAACCTCGGTTGAAGACCATATCGATACTCTGCAGTTCACTTGTCTCGGCCCTCGCAGGCTGGACAGTCGTATACCGTTGAAAAGTCTGGATGTGAACGAACAGTTGACGACAGGTCTTGCCCGCCTCCGCAAGCCAAAAAAATATGTTCTCTTGAACAGCCGATTCTATGCCCCTTCCCTGCTGAGGGAAAAGGATGAACTGGCTTCGGTTATCACCAGCCTTGACGTCTTTGCCGACCGGGGACTGCTGGACGGGATCATCTATTGTGATCATTACCTGCTTCAGCGCCTGTCCGACGAAGCACCGGATCTTGCAGCCTCGCTTGAAGCCGTACCGGGTGCAAACTGTATGCTCGATTCCTATGCCAAGGTGGAGAGCAGGTTGAGCTATATAGGAGAGACTCGTTTTCAGCTCCCCTCAAAAATCCTGCTTGACCGCTCTTTGAATCGTGATCTCGATACGCTGGCCCAGGTGGCGCGCCGGATCCGGCAGCATAATCCGGACATGAGCATTGAACTACTCGCCAATGAAGGCTGCCTGCCCTACTGTCCTTTTAAACTGTCCCACGACGCCTATATAGCCCTTGCCAATGTCGAGGGAAACGACAGCACCTTTCATCTGAATCAGGAGCTCGGCTGCGTTCGCGTCCTTGGTAAAGAACCGCATAGGATACTGCAGTCCCCGTTTATCCGGCCCGAGGATATGGAACTCTATCTTTACCATGTGGACACCATAAAACTCTGTGGCCGAACTTTGGGTGTCGACTTTCTGCAGCGTACTATCAGCGCCTATCTTGCCCGCAAACATGAAGGCAACCTGCTTGATCTGATGGATGCGGTCCATTGGCTGGCTGGTCACCTCTATGTGGATAACAGCTCTCTCTCTTTTGATTTTGCCAATATGCTCTCCATGTGTGACGGGCAATGTACAAACTGTGGTTTCTGCGAAGAACTCTTTCGATCCATTACCCATCCCCTGCCGTTCACTATCCGGGATAACCGTGCAGCCGTAGATTGACAGTCCGGAGTTCTCCCGGTAAAGTCTTTTTAAACGTGACCTTTGACACAATGCAACCCGGAGACAGATATGGAATCTTTTGAAACATTACTCGATATTTCAACAAAAATTCACGGACATGTCTGTCCAGGTCAGGTGATCGGCGTCCGAATGTCCATGCTCGGTCTGGATCTGATCGGCATTGATGATCCCAAGGGAAAGGATCGAAAAAAACTCTACGTGCTGGTGGAAATCGACCGCTGCGCCACCGATGCCATTCAGTCGGTGACCGGTTGCAGCCTGGGCAAACGCTCCATGCGCTGGAAGGACTTCGGGATTATGGCCGCCACCTACGTCAACCTGGAGACCGATAAGGCGGTGCGGATTACCGCACTTGAGTCATCCCGGGAACTGGCAAATACCTACTGTCCTGAAATTGAAGACAAATACAAACGTCAGCTTGCCGCCTATAAAGTTATGCCGCTGGATAAACTGTTCGGGGTTCAAGAGGTCAAGGTTGACCTGCCCGAATGTGAACTTCCCGGCCGTCCTTTGCGCAAGGTACAGTGCGCCCAGTGCGGGGACTGGGTTCAGGACTGCCGTGATGTGGAACGGGACGGCAGAATCCTGTGCCGGGCCTGCGATGGCCGGCGCTATTATCAGGTTCTGTAAAAAGAGGGGTGTGTATTACCGGTTTAGAGGTCGATTCCAGGCGTGGTGAACGCCGGGGGCTTTTTTTCCGGTTGATGACTCAATACCGGCAATGGATGTGCGTAGCTCAGAAGGTCGGCTTGTTCAAGGTTTCCTGGACCATTCGACCGAGTTCTTTTATGGAGTATGGTTTTTTTATAAATCCTCCGGCCCCGAATTGAAGAACCGTCCGCACATCATCGCTTTCTGAAAAACCGCTGGCGATAACGGCCTTCTGGCCGGGATGCATCCTGATAATCCGTTCATAGGTTTGACGACCATTGATCCCCGGTTCCATGAGCATGTCCAGGATGACCAGATCAACCCGGTGATCCTGCATATAGTCCACAGCCTCTTCCCCTGAACCCACACAGACGACATCGTACCCCAGGTGTGTCAGCATGGCCTCTGCTATATCGAGAAGATGGGACTCATCGTCGACAACGAGGATTTTTTCTCCATTACCTTCAAATGTCGGTTTGGTCGCCGGTTCCTGTTCAATAATGCGATCCGTGACCGCAGGAAAAAAGAGGGTAAACGAGGTTCCTTGCTCACTGCTTGTCACCGTTACCGCACCGTCATGTTCCTGGACCGTATTCCAGACCACCGCCAGTCCCAGACCGGTGCCGCTTCTGCCCATGACCTTCTTGGTGTAAAAGGGTTCAAAGATATGATCGATATTCTCCTGTGGAATTCCTGACCCTGTATCCGTGACCTGCAGGACGACATATGGTATCTGTTTCAGGCCGTGTTCTATGGCCCATTGAAAATCCGGGACCCGGCTTGTGGTGCTGAGGGTTACACTGCCGGCATTTTCCATGGCTTCAGCTGCGTTGATCACCAGATTCATGATGCATTTTTTAATATGGACCGGTGAACATGAAATATCCAGCGGATCGTCGGCAAGTACCTTGTGGAATCGAACCTGCGGGTACAGGTTCTGCAAATGATGGTATTCCGGAGAGTCGAGATATTCGCAGACCAGAGTGTTGATGGAGACGGGCACCCTGGCTCCGGCTACTCCCCTGGCAACGGTAAGCAGGTCGGCAACCACGGCTGCCGCCCGTTCCCCCGACTCCTGGATGGCTTTGATGGGCATGCGCAATTCACTGTCCTCGGGAAGCTGGAGCAGGAGCAGCTCGGGATAGCCGATGATACCCGACAGGATGTTATTGAGATCGTGGGCAACCCCTCCGGCCATCAGGCCGATGGCCTCCATTTTTTTGGCCCGCTGCAGCCGGATTTCCACGGCCTGTTTTTCTTCTTCCACCTGTTTCTGCTGGGTTATGTCCTCGTACACCGCGACCACTTCTCCCGATGGCAGCTTGTAGATTTTGTTTTCCCTCCAGGCCTGAACCCGGCTGTCTTTATAGTGTGCAAGCGGGTGGTAAGCCGGTTCTCCGGTCCGCCAGACCCGGCGAAAAACATCCAGCAGGCCGAACTGTTCAATACCGGGAAAGACTTCGGTGACTCTGCGGCCCATGAGTTCATCCCGGCTGATACCGTCTATCTTTTCAGCCGCAGGATTGAAATCTTTGAAAATAAAATCCCGGCCGTTATCAACTGCTTCATAGACGGCAACACCGCTGCTTGAATGATCAAACAACCTCCGGTAGAACGATTCACTTCTTCGTTCCTGTTCCTGGGCCTGTTTCAGCTCGGCAAGGTCAACATCAACGCAGAACATGGTTTTTTCGCCCCGGCTGCCCACCAGCATGACATGGGAAGAATAGGTTGGAACAGGACTGCCGTCTTTATGGCGATGAATTACCTCGGAAGAGGGAATCAATAGGCCATGTTCATACCAGTTGTCGATGGCCAGGCAAACTTCCTCTTTCATGGATTCCGGGATAATCAGATCTTCAATCTTGCGGCCCAGGGCCTGCTGTTCACTGTAGCCGTACAGCTCCTCACTGGCACGGTTCCAGTAGACGATATTTCGCCGGCCGTCATAGCCCTGCACGGCGATTTTCGGCAGGTTCCTGACCAGGAGGCGGAAACGCTCCTCGCTCTCGGCAAGCTCCGTCGTTCGCTGCGCGACTTTCTGTTCCAGATTTTCCACCAGATCCTGGACGTGGGCGGCCATGGTGTTGAAAATACGGGCCAGTTGGCCCAGTTCATCCCGGCTGGATTCCCGGGCGCGAACCGCCATATCGCCTTTTCCGAATGCACGTGCCGATTCGGTTAACCCGAGAATGTTTTTTGTAATCGTGTTGTGCAGTAATCTGGCGATGCTCACTATGGCCAGGAGGCCGACAAGGGCAATGATCAGGATAATGAATCCGGCCAGCCGATAGATCCGGTCAATGCGCTGCCGGGCCTTCTCCACTTCCAGCCCGGTGGCCTTGACCAGGGCATTGGAAACCGGGGTGACGATCTGTTCCTGAAGGGAAAAATCCCGCATCTTCTCGCTGATCTTCCGGTCGACTACGAGCAGCTCGTCAGTCAGGCCGCGGCAGGAATCGATCAGGTCGAATATCCTGTTCTTCTCCTTGCCGGACAGGGCCGGTTCCTGCTCCACTGCTGCGCGTAAAACCGCATTGGTATTGAAGACCGACTGCATGAGGGATCGCTGCCTCTTGAGCAGATATTCCTTATAATACAAAGATGCCTGGATATGTATGTCACGAAGGGGATGGTACTTCTGCAAAGCTTTTGCCAGTATCCCGCCGGTACGCTGAATCCGTGCCTCCAGGCCGCGGTAGGGTGCCGCCCGTTGTGAAATCAGCTCAACCGCCTCAATGGAGGTATCGGCAAAACGTCTGGCCGAGGCCAGATAGAGGTTGATGTCGGTTTCGTTGATGCCGGAATTAAGGGTTGACCCGGCTAGATTGTTTTTCAGGGCGCTGCTGATTAGAATGACCCGGGCAATCCGGCGCACGGATGGCTGGGCATACTGTTCGTGGGCCTTCTGCAGGCCGAGCCGCTGGTTATGGATAAAAAAATCATTCAGCAGCCGACGGGCTCTTTCCATGCCCCGATCCATCTCCAGCACCTGTTGACCGATCTCGCTGCTTCTGCGGATATTCTCTTCAGCCCTGTGAATGAAGAGAAAGGAAAGATAGGCGGTTATCGAGATCAGGAGCATGAAAGAAAACAACAGGGTAAAGGCAAGGTTGAATTTCCTGTTGATCCCCAGACTGCTCCAGCTGAATCCGTTTTTTTTCATGACGACGGCCTACCCGCAATACGTTGCAAAGACCTGCCGTAAACAGGTACATCCCGGGGATTATTTTTTATGGTGTGTTGCCCCATCAGGGTTTGAGGGTTTTTTAAATCTAACGGCATCATTTTTGAGCATCACCGGAAAAGACGACATTCGCCTCCAGACCTTTGAGACCCAAAGAAGGGTCATCCAGGCGCAGGATATGAAAGGATGAGCGGCCGCAGTCACCAAACTGATCACAGCTCAGAATACCGGTGACCCCTTTAAAGGTTTTGGTGGCATACAGGGTGTCCCGCAGTTTCCTGCGGCCGATATGGAGTATTCCGTTCCGGTCCGGGATAGCGGCCTGTTCTATGGCATGAAAGAGCAGGTCTGCCGCATCGTATCCGCTGAGGTAGTAACTCACGACCGGTTCCTCATTATATTTTTCCCTGTAGGTAAGGGCCAGCCGGTCAACAGCCAGGCCGGAGGGCTGAACCGGACCGACGAAACACATGCCTCGGGCCGCCTCTCCGACCGCTTCAAGAAAGGTCTTTTCGATCAAGGCACCGTCACTGATCAGCAGAGTATTTTTCAAGGCCGGTAACGTCCGGGCCTGGAGCAGGATACGGTTACCCTCGGGCTGGAAGAGGGGAAAAAACAGGAGGTCCGCCCGGGCATTGATAACGGCGGTTAATACCGGGAGCACCTGCGTCTCCCCCTTGTTGATCGCAGTATCAAGGACAACCTTGCCGCCGAGCTCGACAAAGGCCTTTTTAAAGCTTTCGGTCAACCCCCTGGTGTAAATATCGTTATCATTAATGGTGGCCGCCCGGCGGAGACCAAGAGTCAGGTAGGCATAGTCGGCGGCCGCTTTACCGGCATTTTCTTCATTCTGAGCAGTGCGGAAATATCCGTCCTGCCAGTTGGGTGCGGGCCGCCCGGCAATGGAGGTCAGAAACGGTGCTGAGTTATTTCCCGAGACCATGGTCAGGCCTGCATCGGACATGGCCTTTGCCGCCGTTGCCGCCGCCCCGGAACAGGTGGTTCCGAAGATGGCCACGGTCCGCGGATTGGCAATAATTTTAAGGGCCGCATTGGCGCCCCCTTCCGCAGTGCAGCCGGTATCTTCAATTTGCTGGGAAATCGGGTGGTCCAGCAGTTTTCCATTTCTCTTGTCCAGGGCCAGTTCCAGCCCCCTGATCTGTGCCTGACCAAGAGGGGCCACGTCACCGCTTAGGGCCTGCAATACCCCGATCTGTATTGATTCGCCGGGGGCTACATCGACACAGCCCAGGGGGTCTGCACATTTATATAATGGTTCCGGTTTGTTGCAGCCTGCAAGGAATGAAAAAAAACTGAGTACAACAACGAAAGCAGAGAGGTTTTTTTTTAGCATAGATACGTATCTTGGGTCGTCGGTAAGAAATGGGCTGCTGAAAAGCAGGGAATCAGTTTATGCTAAAAATAGCATTTAACATGTTGTTATTGCATAATTCTTTAAAATTCAGCAACATTATGCGACATAGAATGTTGCAACTAGCTGAAAATGCGTATTTTCATTGTTCGTTGTGCCGCTAAGGCATGAGGGTTTATCTGAAACTATAACTTGTTATCAGTAATATACCTGATTTCATAAGAGTCAGGCAAGCCTCAAATGAGAATGCCCGGTACTCCTCAACAAAAGAGAATCGAACCTTTGTCCCGGCCCCGATGGGTACCTGTACATTTCACGTAAATGAGTCAGTGAACCTTGATCTGAGCATATGCAATTGAGCAAAGAGTTCAAAACTGCGGTTGGAATCATCGCTCCTGAACTCTCTGTGCAGCTTGGAAGAATAATTTTGGCCTTGATGACCATCAGGTCACCGCCACAATAGACAATGAAAATTGTATGAAAAAATAGATCATTACAGACTCTTTTCGAATACAGAAAATTCCCCGGAAAACGAAATATTACGTATGGACATGCAGGCAAAATATTGCAAGTGGGGTGGGGGAAACGGCTTGGGCACGGCCCTGTTCTGGGACCTTTGCAAGGATAAGCTTGGCCGACGGCCGCCACGACTACTGCCGCCGGAGTAGGGCTGTCAGGTTCAAATTCGGCGGCTGGGTCTATACCGTGACCGATAGCGGTAAAGGCTATGCAAAAGATACCATTTCGGTCTCCGATGGGGTCAAGGAGCACAAGGTGGCGATGTACGGCTGAGACGTGACCGCACACAAGCTGAAAAATATACAGATCATGATTGAGAATATATGGAAGGAGCCGGGGGGGCGGCAGGACCGCATCCTTATCAATGACAGCATGAATGATTATGAGGTGACGCTCTTTGGCAGGGATGTTATGATTGTTCCGGAATCACCTCAAAATCAATAACTATAGCTTTCATGCCAACATACAGGTCATTCATTTTACTTGTTTTTTTTCTGTTTCTCCTCTGCCTTTCCGGCTGCAGTATGCTTGGGCCGGATTTCCGCAGTCCGGCTGCGCCGGTTCCGGAGCAATGGAGCCTTGATGGTGATTCACTTTTCAAAAAACCCTCAAAGGAAGAGTCCGTTGCCTGGTGGTCCAGATTCAACGATCCCGTCCTGAACCGGTTGATCACCACCGCCTTTCAGCAGAACCTCGGCCTCCGGGGCGCGGCCCTGCGCATCATGGAGGCACGGGCCCAGCTCGGTCGGGTCAGGGGCTATCTCTTTCCCCAGGTGCAGCAGGCAAACGGTGCGCTGACAACCACAGCATCCCCGGGGCCGACCGGTACGGATACACAGTATTTCAATGCCGCATCGGTTGGATTTGACGCGGGCTGGGAAATGGATTTCTGGGGAAAATACCGACGCGGCGTGGAATCCGCCGATGCCAATCTGCTGGCCAGTATGGCTGATTACGAAGATATTCTGGTCAGCCTGAGCGCAGAAGTTGCCAGGACCTATGTCACCATCTGCACCTTGGAAGAACGGATCCGGCTGGCCCGGAAAAATGCGCAGATTCAGGAAAAAGGGTTGCAACTGGTTCAGGATCAACTTGATGCCGGCATGGTCACTGAGCTCGATATCCTTCAAGCTAAAACCTTGCTGGCCAGTACCCAGGCAGCGATTCCCAGTTTGCAGGCTGGACTGTTTACGGCCCGGCATGGCCTGGCCGTGCTGCTCGGTATGCTGCCCGCCGATCTGGATGCCATTCTGACGGAAACGGAAAAAATCCCGGAAATCAGCCCTGAAACAGCTATCGGCGCCCCGGCTGAACTGCTGCGGCGCAGGCCGGATATCAGGCGTGCAGAAATGCTGGCCGCGGCCCAGAGTGCGCAGATCGGCATTGCCCGCTCCGACCTCTTTCCCAGTTTCACTCTGTTCGGAAGCCTGAGCTGGAGCGCCACGAATGCAGGCACCGGCAGCCTGGGAAACATTTTTGACGGCAATCATCTTTCCTATGGATTTGGCCCGTCTTTCACCTGGAACCTCTTTAACTACGGGCGGTTGAAAAACCAGGTACGGGTCCAGGATGCCCGCCTCCAGCAACTGGTCACCAACTACCAGAATACGGTCCTGTCCGCAGCCCGCGAGGTGGAAGACGCCATGAGCAATATTGTTCTTACCAGGAAACAGGCCGAATACATTCGCCAGACCATTGTCAGCTCCAGAAGATCAATGGAACTGGCAATGCTTCAGTATGAAGAGGGTTTTGTCGATTACCAGCGCGTCCTGGATTCCACCCGGAGCCTGACCCAGAAACAGGACCAGTATGCCACCCTGCAGGGCGCCATGGTGACCGATGTGATCAGCCTGTACAAGGCTATGGGGGGGGGCTGGCAGGTCAGGCAGGGTAAGCCGTACCTGTCTGATTCCATCCGGGAAGAGATGCGGCAGCGGACGGACTGGGGCACTGTTCTGGACGCGCCCGTCCCGGCAGGAGAATGAGCATGTCGGTGTCCGGCAGGATTATTGCCGCATTCGAGCGGCACGGGTTCAGAAATCTGCTGTTCAGCCTGTTATTCTACAGTATTATCGATCCGTTCCTGCAGCCTTTTCCTTCCTTGAAAATCCTGGCGCACTTTTTTCTCTGTATTGCCCTTTTTCTCTCCGTCTATGCGATCCAGCAGGACAAAAAACGCAGGATTTCCGCCCTGATACTTCTGATGCCGCTTCTTCTGTTTTACTGGCTGGGCATTTATGATGTTTTTATACTCAGCCGACCAGCTTCCTATATCCTCTTCATATGTTACTATGGACTGTTGGTTTACAATTATATCAAACAGCTTGCCCGTTTTGAACGGGTTACCATGAACGTACTCTACGGTGCCCTCTGTCTGTACCTTATCATCGGCCTGCTCTGGGGCGCCCTGTACGCACTGCTCTTTGAACTTGATCCTGGCTCATACAGTGGGACACTGTTGACCAAAGCGGGCTCAAGTACCCTTGAAATATTCAATTATTTCAGTATGGTCACCCTGACCACCCTTGGATATGGCGACATCACCCCGCAGACTGCGGCCGCCGGAGCCCTCTGTCAGGTGGAGGCTGTTATCGGTCAGTTCTTCACCGCTGTGGTTGTGGGCTGGATGGTGGGCAATATTGTTTCGGTCAAAGGGACCGGCACGAAATGAAGGATACAAACAAATAATAAAGGCTTCCAGCCACTGCACCTGTTGAAGAATCCATGCCTGAGACAAAAAAAGAAAAAGAAATGACTCGCCGGGAACCGGAACAGGAAAGCCAGGCCTCGGCCAGGCAAAAAAAAGCTGATCCGGTCAAGAGGTGGGCAACCTTGATCCTGGTTCTGGCCCTGTCGTTTTTTGTCCTCCATATCCTGTTTGACAAGTTCACTCCCTATAGCAGTTACGGAAGGGTCAAGGCCTTTATTGTCCCCATCGTCCCCCTGGTCTCTGGACCGCTGACCAAGGTCAACGTTATCAACAACCAGTATGTGACTGATGGGCAGGTACTGGCGGTCATCGACTCGGAAAAATATGAACTCGTCGTCCGCCGGGCCAGGGCGGACCTCCAACTTGCAACCCAGTCGACCCAGGCCGAGGTGGCGGCGGTGAGTGCGGCCCAGGCCAGGGTGGCCGAGGCACAGGCCAACCTGCAGAATGCCGAAATCAAGGGAGAACGGATCATCAGACTGTCCAAGAAAGGAGCGGCCTCCATGTCCCGGGCCGATGACTCCCGCTCAAGGATTGCCTCAAGCAAGGCCCAGCTGGCCAGGGCCAAGGCCGAACTGGAAAAGGCCAGGTACAACCTCGGCAAAGCCGGTCAGGACAATGCCCGGGTCAGAGCGGCCATGGCAGCCCTTGAATCGGCGGAACTGGATCTGTACCGCAGTTCCATCCGGGCTCCGTCCGACGGCATTATTACCAACCTGGCCGTGGATGTGGGGCAGTTTGCCGGTACCGGGGTGCCCATCATGACCTTTATCTCCACCGGCTTTGTCTGGATCCAGGCGGATATGCGTGAAAACTGCCTGATTCACGTCAAGCCGGGCGACCCGGTGGACATGGTTCTGGATGCGGCTCCCGGACGGATTTTCAAAGGCAAAGTGATGAGTATCGGCTACGGAGTGTCGGATAACAACAGCAGCTCCCTGGGCAGCCTGGCCACAGTTCAGGTCTCCCAGGGCTGGCTCAGGCAGGCCCAGTATATGCCGGTGCTGATTCGCTTTACCGACATTGACCAAGCCAAAGGGTCGCTGCGGGCCGGTGGCCAAGTCAACGTGACCGTCTACACAGGTGATCATCCCATACTCAACGGAGTTGCCTCACTGTGGATCCGCCTGATCAGCCTGCTCTCCCATATCTATTGACGGAGAAATCTGCACAGCAGCCATGAACCCTCGTAGTCGTCATATCCTTCGCCTTTCCCTGGGCACGACCATGGCTGTCGCCCTGGCCTACGGTTTTGCATGGCCCCTGTATTTCGTCTGCCCGATCTTTGCCATGATATTCCTGGCCCTGCCAACCTGGATTGGCTGGAACAAGGCCGTTGCCCTGCTCTTTCTGCTGGCTGTTTCCCTGCTGCTCGGGCTGATGATCAGCGAATTTTTCCAGAAGCTGCCCCTGCTCTGTGTTCTCATTTATGGCCTGCTGTTCTTTTTTATCTACTTCATGGAAAACCCGCCGCCCATGGCCTCCATTTTCATGACCATCGGTATCACCCTGGTCCCCATGCTCGGCCTGAGTAGCGCCATCGCCGCACACATGGTGGCCTGGTCCCTGCTCTGTAATATGGGGGTAGGACTGCTGATCGCCTGGATTTTCCAGGCCTTTTTTAGCCTTCCCGTGCCTCCGGCCGCTGCGGCTGCGGCCAGGCCCGCCCAGCCGCCACCTATCCCCCGGGAGGAACGGGCCCGATTGGCCCTGGTCAGTACCATCGTCGCCCTGGGTGCGGTTGTCACTTTTTTTTCCTTCAACATGCTCAGTTATACCTACGCCATGATGCAGATCTGCCTGATGGCCGATGCTTCGAGCGGGCAGACCTCGCTAGCCATGATGAAGGGCAAGGCCATTGCCTGCCTGATCGGCGGGGTGGCCATGGTCATTGTCTTCCAACTTCTGATCGCCACCCCCACCTATCCGTACCTGATACTGTTCACCTTCTGTACGGCCCTGCTGTTCAGTATCAGAATCTATAGTGGCGGTCCGTCGGCACAAGCCTATCTGTCAGGCCTGATTACCTTTCTTGTCCTGCTCGGTACCTCTACCATGCCGGGTAAGTCAGCGGAAATCAACTTCTACCTGCGGATCGCCCAGATCCTCATTGCCGGATTGATTGCCGTTGCCGGACTGGTATTTTTTGAATACCTGCTGCGTCCCTGGAAAAGGAAACCTGCCCCCGTGACATGACCTCTCCTGGACCGGTCTACCGGTTACTACAAGCAGTTTACAAGCAGTTATTTGGTGAAAACCCCAGTGAAACTGGGCGAAAACAGTGTCCACTGCCGTAATACTATGAACAAGAGAAAAACAACAATTCTGCTGTTCTTTTTTCTCGTTTATATGTTCCGGCCCTGCCCATCGTATTCTGCGGTTGCCGGGCAACAAACCGGTTAAGTGCCAATGATGTACAAGCTGGACACTCCCCTTTTGATGCGGCCTATTATCTTGAAGGCAATGGAACCATGCCGGCAACTGTAAACAGCTTGTTTCCTGGGTTTCTGGATTCAAAGTTGAGTCGATATTATGATGAGCTTGTGCCTCCGGATCAGGATGGGTTATTTGGACGCTATTCAGTGCTGGGTGAGGATTCACTGTACTTCCTGATTCCGGCTTTTACAGCACTTGGAATCATTTATCTGCTTCCTGAAGAAGTTTCCAACTGGGACAAGGATGATATCTCTCTTCCTGATTGATCCATTTGGTCATATTGTTCCTTCGATCAAAAAATTGAGTCGGAGCCTTTTTTCCATTGATACAGAGGTTTAAATCAGTCCGATTATTGCTCAGTACAGCCATTTAGATGAAAAAAGCCGTATCAGGAAACATTGCTATGGCCTGCGGCTCATAATACGGTGGTGAAAGGGTTTATAAACCTGATCATGCCACCAAGCGGATAAAAAATCCCTGATAGCCGCATTTGGAAACGGGGTAGCATAGAAATACGGACTATCATCGGAACATCACGCTCTGTTTTTCTGTTGCTATACACGACGGCCAAAAGCATTTGCCCAAGTGTAGGCCGTTATGCCGTGCAGAAGGATACTGAGCGTGACGGTAGGTAACCGCGACGACCTGGGTCAGGAGGCTTCATGGGGCAGATCTGCGTTCATGACAATAACACAGAAGACCATGCTGGCCAGACCCCGTGGCCCGAACCAGCCCATAAAGAGCCCGGGTTCATTTTTGATACCCAGTCCCGCCACAGAAACATAAACGGGGAGCATGCGGATCATCACAGGCTGAGCAGAGCATACAGCACTACCGGCCAGTTGAAGGCCTTGACAGCAGGGTTGATGACGGCTGTCCCAGAGATTATTCAGGTAATCAGCGAGAAAATTTTTCCCAGGCTCATTGATGAAACTGATGATTTTCATCTCCCCCTGACAATGCGGACAGTGCAGTGGATCAATCTTTCATACTTTTTTTGAAAAAGAGCGTATAAACCAACAAAAGAAAGCAAGAGGCATGGAAAGACGGGGAAGGCAATAAATGGTGCCGGAGGTCGGAGTCGAACCGACATGATCATAAGATCGCTGGATTTT
>CAZPXI010000019.1:0-19896 GCA_964590715.1 uncultured Desulfobulbus sp. | reverse complement strand
CTCAATTATTTTTTACAGCCCGGACAAATAGCCGGACATCTCGGTCGGGAAAGTGGTTACAAGGGATGGTTATGGGCTCTGGCAGCCGGAGTGATCAGTCATGGGCCAATGTATGCCTGGTATCCTTTGATCGAGGATCTACGCAAGAACGGTATGCGGGACGAACTCATTGTGGTCTTTTTTGCTTCCAGGACTATTAAAATTCCACTTCTACCGATGATGATCAATTATTTCGGATGGATCTTTACAGTGGTGTTGTCGTTCTACATTCTGCTTGGTGGCCTGATCCAGGGTTGGATATTTGAAATGATGGAGCAGAGAAGATCAAGGTAGACGGGAAGCCTGTTCCCTGTCCCTGTGCGAAAGCATTTGTCAGGTTTCATTCAGGAGAGCGGCTGTTCTTTCCCGTTCAGCCCCAATATCACCACAGCTTCGGGTACATCATATGTCAACGCCGGAGTAATTGACAGGCCCCACTTCTATCCCGGCAACCCGATCGGGATTCATGGCGATCCCATCCCGCCCCGCCTGCACTATGTCCGTCTCCGGCAGGATGACGAGATCTCTGCTGCACTGTTACAGGTAAAAAAGAGAGTTACCAGCCTTGGCCCACTACCTCGGCAAGATCATCAAGCAGCTCCTGGACGGTGTCGTAAAAGACATCGGTCCCCAGTGAGAAATGGAGGAAGATATTGTTGAGCGCGGTGGGAATATAGGGAAAAATTTTCTGCAGATTGACGATCCTGTTTCTGGAGAGCAAAGAAAAATCTCCGGCCTTAATCGTGTCGGCAACCGGTTGGCCCAGGGCCGGGTCCGCCAGAATGTCCCGGATATAGAAGTTGCCGCGCACGGTCAGGTACATCAGGGCGTTGCCCAGCTCATAGAGATCCAGGGCAAAGGGTTTTTCCGGCATGTAAAAATCGTAGTCAAAATCGATCCAGCGGTAGAGCCCGGTTTTTCGTTCGACAAAAATATGGTCCCGGCGGACATCACCGTGGCGAAAGCCGTGTTTATGCAGGAACCCGATGGCCTCGACACAGGGCAGATAATGTTCCAGGATCTGCGGCAGCTCATTGTGAAAATACTCAGCATGGGTTGCCTTGCTGCGATGGATCACCTTGTCCAGGCGTGAACCGTTGATAATGTCCAGGACCCGGACCAGATTACCGGCTTCATCAAGCACGGCTTCGCCCTGCATGAAATGGGCGTGTCCCCGGACCAGTTCCAGGATCCTCGCCTCTTTTTCCGGGTTGCGGTAACAGTGGATGGAAAAGGGGCCCAGCTTGATGTCAAAGGTTTCATGGAACTCCAGCTTCAGGATCTGTTTTTCACCGGTGGCGAGATCTTCCACCCTCGGCACCCAGGATTTGATCTGATCATCGACCCCGAACCGCCCCTCCCGGGTATATCCGGTCACCAGAAAATACCGGCCGTCGACAAGGATTATATCACCGTAATCAATGGAGGTGAAATCCGTTGTATCGCTGTAAACGCGGGACTTTCTCCGCAGACTCCGGGTGACCCGGTGGTCGCGCAGGCGCTCGCGGATCGCTGCGGGCAGCTCGGAGAGTTCCATGATCAGCCGACCACCCAGACCGTACAGTTGCGGGTATGATGAACCAAGGCGTTGGAGATGGAACCGAACAGAAATTCTTCGGCCTTGGACAGGCCGCGTTTGCCGACGACAACGGTGCCGAAGTTTCCCTCTTTCTGGACATCAAGAATGGTCTGGCTGATGGTTTTCTGCTCGGCCATTTGTATATCCCGGCTGATGGCCTGCTCCGGGAGGCCAAAATCCATCAGTATGGCTGTTGACCGGTCAAGCAGGGCCGAGGCGGTCTTGTGCTGCTGCTCCTGATAGTCGCTCAGGGAGCCGCCTGAACTGTAATAATCGGGAGGTGGTTCCGGATAGATATGGAGCAGGCGGATTTGAACACCTTCAAGTTGACCGAGAATATTAGCGGCATATTCAAGCCCCTTATTCGAAGTCGGGGTATCGGCAACAGCTATGAGGACATTTTTCCAGTCGTTCATCGTCCCTCCTCCTCCGCCCAGGCACCGGCCGCCTTCTTTTCCATGAGTTTGACCAGATCAGCCATGGTCTGCTGGGTCGGCGCAGCTACTCCGGCCTGTTCTCCATAGCGGACCAGGGCCCCGCACTGGGCCTCGATTTCACTTCTGTGGCCGTTGAGAATATCCTGCAGCATGGAGGAGATATTCTGCCCGGTCCGGCGGCAGGCCTCAAAGAGCAGTTCATACAGATCGGGAAAAACCAGGTCAATGCCATGGGCCTCGGCAACCTGCCGTCCTTCGTCGACAAGCCGTTTCATCAGGGTGACGGCCTCCATGGATTCAAGCAGGTGTCCGTTCTTTACCTGAAGGATGGCGGACACGGAGTTGATGGCGGAAAAAATAATAACTTTGCACCAGAGGCGGCCGACAATCCGGTGGACGGGCGTACAGACCAGCCCGGCCTCGGTGAAGAGTTCGGAAAGCTGCCGTACCCGTTCACTCATCGGGCCGTTGACTTCACCAAGATAGGTTTTGCCGATTCCTCCCTGCCGGACAGTACCGGGGCCCAGGGTTGCCGCCGCCATAAAGGTAAACCCGCCGACAATATGCTTCCTCTGCACCACCTGCTCCAGCCGTTCAAGGTTACCCAGCCCGGTCTGCAGGGTTAGTATCGGGGCACCATCTCCGATCAGGTGGGATGCGGCTTGAACGGCTGTGCGGGTATCAAAGGATTTAACCGCCAGCAGGGTCAACTCGGTTTCCCGGATTTCTCCGGCATGGCTCACCGCCCGGGCCGGCACAAACGACACCGCATCGGGATCATTCCCTCCCTGCTCCATAAATCCCAGGCCGTGTTCATGGATGGCATCAACAATTGCCTGATCAGGATCCACCAGGGTCACCCGGTGCCCGGCCCTGCCGAGATAGACCCCGAATAATCGACCGATGGCTCCGGCACCGAGAATAACGATATGCATAGCCTGCTCCCCCTTGTCCGATCTTTTCCTGCTGTAAAATACCTGATTGTCAGAAATATAAACATGTTTTTGCATTCTGTTAAGGCATGTTTTTTTCTTTGTCATGATTTCGGCTGATGGAAGTATTGCATGAAATCGTCGTCAAATCAGAGTAAAAAGATACTCTGTAACCACGCTGTAGCGTGTCAAACACATGGTGTTCCGTTCGCCGGGGCTCCGGGCGATGGGCATGCAAACCACTGACAAACAGGCCTTGAGACCCATCGGAATCTCTGTTGAGTCTGAGGCAGAGGGGATATGATGAAATCCAGACCGCAAACCATAGAGAAACCGCCTGAAGAGCTGTTGAGCCTGAAAGAAGTCATTGCCATGGGGGTGGGCGGTATGGTGGGCGGCGGCATTTTTTCCGTTCTCGGGCTGGCTATCGCCCAGGCCGGACATGCCGCGCCTATCGCCTTTACCCTCAGCGGGATAGTGGCCCTGCTCACCGGACTCTCCTATGCCCGCCTCGGGGTTGCCTTTCATTCGGACGGCGGTTCGTTTACCTATCTTGAGCATGCCTTTGCCCATCCCAATATTTCGGGAATGGGGGGCTGGCTGCTGCTGGTCGGCTACATCGGCACCATGGCCCTGTACGCCTTCACCTTCGGGGTCTACGGCACGGCAATGCTGGGCGGGGGCCTCCATGGACCGGCCATGCATCATCTGCTGGAAACCTTGATTCTGCTCGCATTTTTAGGGGTCAATCTCTACGGGGTCAAGGCAAGCGGCTCCAGTGAGCTGGTGATCGTCATCGTCAAGCTCTTGATCCTCCTGCTCTTTGGTGTTGTCGGTCTGTTTTATGCCAGGGCCGATCACCTGCTACCTGTTTTCAACCAGGGCTACGGCGGGGTGATCATGGGATCTGCGCTGATCTTTGTTGCCTACGAGGGATTTGAGCTTATCCCCAATGCCATGGGCGAGATGGAGAATCCAGGGCGGAACCTGCACCGCGGCATCATCTGGTCGATCGGGATCACCATCGCTGTGTATATCCTGGTCTCCATAGTAGCGGTCGGTAACCTGCTGCCCGAGGAGATCACCCGTTATAAAGAGTATGCCCTTGCCGTTGCCGCCAAACCTTTTCTCGGTCATGCCGGCTTTCTGCTCATCGGTCTGGCGGCCCTGCTGTCCACGGCCTCGGCCATCAATGCCACCCTGTTCGGTACCGCCCGTCTCGGCATGGTCATGGCCACCGAAAAAGCCCTGCCCGTGGTGTTCGGCTTCCGGCGCAAACAGAATAACATTCCCTGGGTCAGTCTGCTGGTGATGACGGCCCTGACCATTGTTTTTGTCAACCTGGCCGATCTGACCATTATCTCCTCCTTTGCCAGCTCAACCTTTCTGCTGATTTTTGCCGCCATCAACCTCTCGGCTCTGCGTCTGCACCACCGGATCAAGGCCGGTTTCGGTGTGCCGTTATCCGGACTGGTCTGCTCGCTGGCCTCGTGGCTGACCCTGCTGATCTACCTCTACCAATCGAACCGGACAAGTCTGTACTGGATCGGCAGTCTGTACTTTGCAGTTTTTTGCGCTGAATTTCTTTTCAGCAAGCGCCGGTGGATATTTCGGGAAATCGAAGAGTTTGAAGAGACGTTGAACGAGTAAAGGGTGCCGTATTTGCCTTTTCAAGGTCGGCTCCGGTTAGGGCGGCAAGTTCCATGATCACCTATAACCCAGCAGCAGGCGGATAAAGGAAACTTTTTTTTCCTCTAAGGCGTTGGGCCCGTATTGCTGCAGCCTTTTGTTCGCCTCTTCGGAGCTGAGGCCGTTGTTATTCTACGTCGTCGAACCGTTGGTTGAGGTTGATGCCGCCATAGTGAATCCTCCACGAAAACACAATATGTGGTACTGGAGAGGTGGTACTTAAGAGAGAGAAAGAAAAACCACGAATACCGTGGTCACCGCAAACAGCGGAGGGGAAGTGTCCGCAGGGTGATTACACACTATTCGTGGTAGCGGAGGAATATTATCCGGCGATGGGCTCTTTAAATTTGAGCAGGTGGGTGTATCCGTTGCCGCCGGTTATTTCTATAGCATTGATTCCGGCATCGCTTTCCTTCACCCAGACCTCACGGGGTTTTTTGATACGATGGTCAATATATTCACAGATAATGGAAATCGTTTTTTCAGGCGGATCATAACTGATTCCATAAAAGGGAATCCAGCCGGTCTGTTCCTTATCCATGATACCGACCGCCATAACTTCAATTTCCGCAGTTTGTTCTTTCAACCCTTTGGACAGGGTGTCAAAATAGGCCTCATACTCAGATTCCTCGAGTTTCTTCCGCGGCATGCTGTTACCTCCTTGGTTAAATGTCCGGTCTGAATCATTTGATTCAGGCTTAAGAGTTTTCTATTCCCGACTCCTGAAAAGTAAGCATGGTTATGTCTTCTGTTAAGAGGACGAATAAAAACAAAACCCGCTCGTTGAAAAGAAATGGAGAATTGATTTATTTTTTTAATGTTAAATTAATAGAATGGCTACTTTTGGCTGATCGATAATTAAGTTGAAAAAATTAAGAGCGGACGCACATAACCTTTGACAAGCGGATATTTATGTCTATGGTTTTCCGGGACGGGAAAGGTTTGAGCTCAAATTTTGTTGTGCACTGCACAGGAGGTAGGTCATGTTTGAAAAAATACCGGTGAATGCGGATCATATTATTGCTGTTCGGGCAGAGGGGGTGTTGACTGATGCCGATTATCAGAGTTTTCTGCCTGAGCTTGAGCAGCTTATTGAGCAGGAGGGCCCGATTTCAGCCTATGTGGATATGCAGGATTTCAAAAGATGGGAGGCGAAGGCCGCCTGGGAGGATCTGAAATTCGGTATTGCCCATGACGTCGACTTTGACCGAATCGCCGTTGTCGGCAACAGCAAATGGCAGCAATGGATGATCAAGGTTTCCAATATTTTTTTTGCAGCGGATATGCGGTATTTTCCGGCTGAAGAAAAACAGGCGGCCATGGACTGGCTGCAGGAGAGCAGGGGCGATGAGAATAAGCAGCAGGAGCAAACATCGTTTACTTCATACCGCCATATCCTGCTGGCCACCGATTTCTCTCCCCACGCCGAGCTGGCCGGAAGGCGGGCACTGGAGATGGTGGAGAAATATGGTGCAAAATTCAGCATCGTGCATGTACTCGATAATATGATTCTCTATGACGGATTTATCGAACCGGTTGTCATTGATCAGGTCAGCCTGTATCAGGAACTGGAGACCTCGTCCCGACAGTTGCTTGATAAACTGGTTGAAAACATGGGAGTGCAGGATCGTGCCGAAGCCCATCTTATTAGCGGTTCGCCCAAGGATGAACTCCTTCGCTTTGCCGATGAGCAGGAGGTCGACCTGATTGTCCTGGGCTGTCATGGCCGCCGGGGACTGGATCGACTCCTGGGTTCCGTTGCCGCCGGCATAGTCAAACGGGCCGATTGTGACGTTTTGACTGTACATCTGAAATAAAATACACCTGAAATACAAGAGATGTTCTATTGAGGGATTTGCATTCCTCCGGGGTATCCAATGAAAAAAAAGGTCGGAAAATCACTAGAAGAATCCATCCCCATTCGTCCCCGGGCTCGAAAAAAGCCCTTGCCCTGGCAGGCCCCCAAGGCAAGGGAAGATGATCCCGGTGCCCGAGAACGGCAGGAAGCCATCATGGCGAGCCCCGGTTACCTGCAGGCGGACGAGGATATGGAGTTCCTCCGTCGTTCCGATACAACCCGGGGCGTACGGTTGCAGCTGGATTATCTGAAAGCGGAATCACTGCTTGAGCAGCATGGAATACAACATACCATTGTCGCCTTCGGTTCCACCCGTATCCATGAACCGGCGACCATTAAACGTGATCTGGCTCAGATCCGGACTCAGCTTGAAGAGACCCCCGAAAATCCGGCGCTGCAGCGCAGGCTTGCCGTTCTTGAACGGCTGCTGGCCAAGAGCCATTATTATTCCGTTGCCAGGGAGTTTGGGGAAATCGTCGGCCGGGCCGGGAACGGACCTGCCGATAACCGGGTCATGCTGGTGACCGGCGGCGGTCCCGGGATCATGGAGGCCTCCAACCGCGGTGCCTTTGACGCCGGGGCAAAATCAATCGGCCTCAATATCACCCTGCCCCATGAACAGTACCCCAATCCGTATATTGCCCCGGAACTCTGTTTTCGGTTTCATTATTTTGCAATCCGTAAACTGCACTTCCTCCTTCGTGCCCGTGCCCTGGTCGCCTTTCCGGGCGGATTCGGCACCTTTGACGAGCTGTTTGAAACCCTGACTCTGATCCAGACCCGTAAGATCAACCCTCTGCCCGTGGTTCTGGTCGGTGAAGAGTTCTGGCGCGGGGCCTTTGATGTGGATTTTCTGGCTGCTGAAGGGGTTATCGACCCCGAGGATAAAGAGCTGTTCTGGTTTGCCGAGACCGCCGATGAAATCTGGCAGGGGTTGAACCACTGGTATGAATCCGGCGGCGAACCATTTCTCCCCGCCCTTGATTAGTTCTCAATGAGCTCTGCCAATCAATATCTGCCGATTCTCCACTGGCTGCCGCGGTACCGCAAAGAATGGCTGCGTTCCGATCTGGTGGCCGGGATAACCATCTGGGCCGTTCTGGTTCCCGAGGCGCTGGCCTATGCCGGTATTGCCGGGGTGCCGCCGCTGATGGGCCTGTATACGGTACCTATCCCCCTGTTTCTGTACATTTTGCTTGGCACCTCACGTCAGCTGGTCGTGGGTCCGGATTCGGCAACCGCTCTGCTCTCGGCCGGCGTGGTCGGGGCAATGGCCTTATCCGACAGTCCGCATTTTTTTGCCCTGACCTCGGCCCTGGCCCTGATGGTGGGTGTTTTTTTTCTGCTGGTCGGCCTGTTTCGCCTCGGCTGGCTGGCCAACCTGGTCTCCAAACCGGTGATGAGCGGTTTTCTCCAGGGGATCGTTCTGGTGACCATTATCGGTCAGATACCGGCTCTGCTTGGTATCGGGGGAGAACAGGGTCATTTTTTTCAGAGGCTGGCCGGATACGCAACCCGCATCCATACAGTTAACCCAGCCACTGCCGCTGTCGGCCTGTCCTGCCTGTTTGTCCTTATTCTTCTGAAAAAGAAGATGCCGCGCCTGCCGGCGGCCATGGTGACGGCAATTCTGGCGATTCTTGCCGTCAGCCTGTTTGATCTCAATGCCCATGGTGTGCGGCTGACCGGAACCCTGACCACCAGTCTGCCGCCCCTGCATCTTCCCGATGTGAAAATTTCCGAATACATGCAGCTTGTCCCCGGAGCCCTTGTTATTGCCCTGCTCGGCTATGTCGAAACCCTGGGCGCAGCTGAGGGGGCGAGCCTGAAGGATGATCATGATATTGATCCGAACCAGGAACTGATAGCCCTGGGCGCCTGTAATATCGGGTCGGCAATCTCTTCCGGTTTTGTCGCCGTGGGCAGCCTGTCCAAGACCTCGGTTGCCATGGAGGCCGGGGCAAAGAGTCAGCTGGCCTATCTGGTCAGCGGCCTGCTGGCCCTGTTTACCCTGCTTTTTCTTATGCCTCTGCTGCAGAATCTGCCCCATGCCGCCCTGGCCGCCATTGTCATGGAGGCTATGATCGGCCTGGATCAGACCAAAACCATTCGGCGGGTGTTCAATTTTTCCGTTCTTGAGGGTTGTGTTGCTCTGATTGCCTTTTCCGGAGTTCTGCTGTTTGGTGTTATTGAAGGGATCGGCCTTGGCGTGGTGCTTTCCATCATCATGCTGCTTGAACAGGCAAGCCATCCCGGGACGGCTGTTATCGGCAGGATTCCCGGGCTCGGCACCTATCGGGATGTCCGTCGTCATCCCGAGGCCGTGACCGTGCCCGGTCTGCTGATCTTTCGTTTTGATGCGGAACTGGTCTTCCCCAGCAGTCGTTTTTTTGTTCGGGAATCTCTGCGTCAGATCAAGGCCGCAAAAACGGAGGTTCGGGTTTTTTTAATCAATGCGGAAACCATAAATGATATCGATGTGACCGGGGCCATGCTGCTGCTTCGTCTGCAGCATAAGCTGAAACGGAAGGGAATTGAGCTGTGGATTGCCCAGATGCAGGATCCGGTCATCGACAGGTTACGACAATTTAATATGGGCAGAATACTGATCATGGAACACCTGTATCCGTCGGTTACCGAGGCGGTACAGGCGTTTGTGGAACTGCCCGAACAGCAGGAGACGGGGAAGCAATGAAAACAAAAATAAAAAGGCTGATTGTTCTTCTGGTGATCGCGGCCCTGGCAGGTGGCGGGTATTATTATTCCCGGACCATGGAGAAGGGGCCGGATAATCGGCTTCTGCTGTTCGGGAATGTGGACATCAGGCAGGTGCAGCTGGCCTTTCAGGAGAGCGGCCGTCTGGAAAAACTGTATGTGCAGGAAGGGGACAGGGTAAAGGCCGGCACCCTGCTGGCGGAGATTGATGCGGTCAGGTACCATGCTGAGCTGCAGAGGGCTCAGGCTGAACTGGCTGCACAGAAACAGATGGTCAACCGGTTGCTGGCCGGGTCCAGACCGCAGGAAATTGCCAAAGCCAGGGCTGATGTCCGGGCCCTGGAGGCAAAGCTTGCCGATACCGAGGTGACGTTGAAGAGACTGCAGCGTCTGCTCAAGGATCAGGCAACTTCTCAGCAGAAAGTTGATGATGCCGCTACAGCTGAAAAAGCTGCAAAAGAGGGGTTGGAAGCTGCGCGCCAGGCTCTGGATCTTGCCCTCATCGGACCACGCAAGGAGGATATTGCCGCAGCCCGGGCAAAGCTGCAGGCAGCCGAGGCGGCCGTGACCCTGGCGGAAAAGGAGATGGCGGACACCAAACTGTACGCCCCTGCAGACGCCGTGGTCAGGGACAGGATCATGGAACCCGGCGACATGGCTTTTCCCAGCACCCCGGTTCTGACCCTGGCCAAGATTGATCCGCTTTGGGTTCGGGTCTATGTCCCGGAGACGGATCTGGGCAGAATTATTCCCGGGATGGAGGCGACCATCACCACGGACTCCTATCCCGGCAAAACCTATTCGGGATGGATCGGCTATATTTCACCCACTGCCGAATTTACGCCGAAAAATGTCGAAACCGAGGCCCTGCGAACCCGGCTCGTTTACCAGGCGCGCATTTTTGTCTGTAACCCGGAGCAGGAGCTGCGGCTTGGTATGCCGGCTACGGTTCGGATAGATTTAGATCAGCAGAAACCGAAAGGTCCGGTCTACCAGTCAAATGTCTGCCGGGATCGGTAGAGGGCGTTCCCTTGAACGGCAAACACTCTATGGATACGGACGCCTTGCCGCTGCAGGCTCAGGGAATCAGCAAAGATTTTCAGGTCGGTAAGCGAACGGTAACCGCACTGGACGAATTTTCATTTCGTCTCCGCCCGGGAATCGTTACCGGCCTGATAGGGGCGGACGGAGCAGGCAAAACAACGTTCATGCGTCTGGCCTCCGGCTTACTGCAACCGGACAGCGGCACCGTATCGGTCTATGGGCATGATGCAACGGTCGAATCCCTGACCGTACAGGGAATGATCGGGTATATGCCGCAGCGTTTCGGCCTGTATGAGGATCTTACGGTACAGGAAAACCTGGATCTCTACAGTGACCTGCAGGGCGTGGCAAGAACTGATCGTCCGGCCCGCTATCGCCTGTTGATGGATATGACCGGGATGGCACCTTTTACAGATCGCCTTGCCGGCCGCCTGTCCGGCGGGATGAAGCAGAAGCTGGGACTGGCCTGCACCCTGATTCGGCCGCCACGGCTTCTGCTCCTTGACGAACCCACCGTGGGGGTTGATCCGGTTTCCCGGCGGGAACTGTGGAACATTGTCTATCGCCAGGTGGAAGACGAGGGCATGACCGTTTTGCTATCCACCGCCTATCTTGACGAGGCGGAACGGTGCGGAGAGGTGATCCTGCTTCATGAGGGGAAAATGCTGGGTCAGGATCCGCCCGAAGAGTTCAGTAAAAAGCTGGCCGGACAGACCTTTGAGGCCCAGGGCAGTGAGCACAACCGGCGTGCCCTGCAGGAAAGGTTAAGTCTGAGCGAAAAAGTTACAGATGCCATTATTCTGGGTGATCAGGTACGTCTGGTGACCCGCAGGCCTGAGCAGCCCCGGATACTTGAGCAGGAATTTTCCACGGCCGGGGAACAGGTGCAGGTTCATTCGGTATCGCCCCGTTTTGAAGATGCCTTCATCTCCATGCTGAGCGATTCCGGGAATAGCGACAACCGGAAAAAACGTCGTTCTCTGATTCCGCCGGGACAGATTACCGGTGATCCGAATGAAGAGGTGATTGTCGTCCACGATCTGCAGCGTCGGTTCGGCGACTTTTATGCGGTCCGGGATCTGTCTTTTTCGGTTAAGCGTGGAGAAATTTTTGGTTTGCTTGGTGCCAATGGTGCCGGGAAATCCACCACCTTTCGTATGCTCTGCGGCCTGTTACCCGCTTCCGGGGGAACCCTGCAGGTGGCTGGCCGGGATCTGCGGGCGGCTCGAGCCGAGGCCCGGGGCCGGATAGGCTATATGGCCCAGAAATTTTCTCTCTATGAGGGACTGACCGTTCAGCAGAACCTGAAATTTTTTTCCAGTGCCTACGGTCTGGCCGGAAAACAACAGCGGGAGCGTATCGGGTGGGCCCTGGATGCCTTTGAACTCAAAGACCTGCGCCGCAACATCAGCGGCGAACTGCCGCTGGGTTATAAACAGCGGTTGGCCATGGCTGCGGCCCTGATGCACAGCCCGGAAATTCTTTTTCTTGATGAACCAACTTCCGGAGTGGATCCGCTGGCCCGGCGGGAATTCTGGCACCGGATCAACGGGTTGGCCGAGGCCGGGGTCACGGTTCTGGTGACTACCCATTTTATGGAAGAGGCGGAATACTGTGACCGGCTGGTGATTATGGCCCGGGGGCAGGTGCTGGCCGCCGGTGATCCGGAAGAGTTGAAAAAGGGTACGGCAACGAAAGCTCTGCCGAATCCGAGCATGGAGGACGCCTTCATCGCCCTGATCGAAAATTTTGAAGGACAGGAGTGACATCCATGAAGGAGAGAGTATGTTACCCTAAGTGGGGAAGAGCAGCCGGTATTGGGACCATCCCATGGCCGGGGAGGGCGACCAGCTTTTTTTAGTAACTATTCAGATGGGTGCTGGAAATTTGCACAACCACCGGCTGTAACTGTTCAGATGTGCCCGAGATTCAGGTGATCAGGCCAATGAATCCATAGCCCGCCTATGTGAGGCGGCTTGAGCGCCTGAAGATTGGGTGCAGCTGAACAGTTACTTTTTTTGCAAGGAGTTTACCGTGACAACACCGGATGTTCGGATACCTGATGCACTGCTGCCTTTTTCTAAGGCATTGCAGCATTCCATGCAGCTGTACGAGCAAACCAGTTTCAGCGTCCGCCATGATACCCTGCTCAAGGCCTTTGTCGACATCGTTCATGACAATCACTCGCTGGAGCAGTTTTTTCAGGTCTGCGTCACCGTGCCTCTGCTGCTGGGCGAGATCCAGGCCCGGTTTTATCTCTATGAGAAAAAAAACGACGGCTTTCTCTGTGTCTGTGACAGCACAACAGGTCTTGTAGAGCCTCCACGGGCCGCCGATTTCAAGTTGCCGGCGGAAATCCGTACCGTTCAGGAATACGATGAACAACTGTTGTTCCCGCTCTTTCCCCGTACAGGGACAACCCGTCAGGAGGTGAAGGCCGGGTCGGGCAGCCAGGGGTTGTATGATCCGGATCCCTATTTTGCCAGCCACTCGCTGCTTGGATTGTACGGCCTTTCGCCGCTTGAGAAACTCAGTCCGGCGGATAGAGAATTTTTCCGGTTCCTCACCCGCTGGATCGGCAGTAAGCTCAACAATCGGCTCATTGTCAACCGTCATCTGGAGCACCTGCGCTTTCTCAATGATCTCGGACGGGACATCGGCCACAATATCATCGTGCCCAACATGTATCTCAGGCACCTGCTGCGGCAGGTGGAAAAACAGATTGAGGGTCTGAAGAAGATAGAACAGGACGCCGAAGATATCGCCACCCACGGGGTTTCGGTCAGGCAGTATGTGAGCCTTCTTGGCAGTTACCGTGAAAAACTCGACCTGCTGGAACAATCGCATCGGGATTTACTCAAACACCACAATCAGATTACCCTGTTTCTGGAAAGTCTGTTCCGGGAACAGCATTTCAGCCAGGGCCACCTCGTTGTCCAGCCGACCCGTTGTTTTGTTGAACGGGACATCATTCTGCCCCAGCTCGAACTTTATCAGAAAAAGCTTGAACGTCGAGGGGTTACCGTGGAGAAACCGGTCAACCTCTACAGACAGGAATTTCCCCTGATGGTGGATATCGGCCTTCTTTCCCAGGTCTATGCCAACCTTTTTTCCAATGCGGTCAAATATACCGAAGAGATCATTGATCATCAGGGTAAACCCCGCAAGGCCATGGCTTATGGAGCTGAAGAGGTGGAAGATTTTCCCGAACCGGGACGGCGGGGGATTAAATTTAATGTATTTACAACCGGGCCGACCCTCTCGGAACTTGAACGCCGGGCCGTCTTTGAGGAGGGAAACCGGGCTGATAACAGCAAGGGAATTGAGGGCTCCGGCCACGGCTTGAATTTTATCCGTCGGGTTGTTGAGGTGCACGGCGGTAAAGTCGGCTGCGAGGCAACCGCCGAAGGCAACAATTTTTATTTTATACTCCCGATCTCCCCCATAGATCACCATAGAGAGGAGTTGCATCAATCATGATCATAACCGGTGCAGTTCTACAATATTTCTTTCCGTCCAGCTCCGTTCCTGCAGTCTCCGCTGAGAACGGCAGTGAGCAGGCAGGTTAATCAGGGAGTATAGGCCAGGGATATGCATATCAACGCCATGCGGCTACGCGGTCTTATCCGCAAGGAAAGCCTGCAGATCATTCGTGATCCTTCCAGTATCGGTATAGCTTTTTTTCTGCCGGTTCTACTCCTGCTTATTTTCGGCTATGGAGTTTCTCTGGATGCCCGCAACGTGGCCATTGCATTGGTTGTGGAACAACCCGGTCCCGAGGCATCTTCACTGATCAGCGGGTTCCGTCAGTCTGATTATTTTGCACCCCGGGTCATGTTCTCCATTCAGGAGGCGGAACAGGCCATGATGGAGCGTAAAGTGGATGGTATCGTCTGGCTGCGGGCCGATTTTGCCAGGGAGCTTCGTTCCGGCCGAAGTGCACCCGTAGCCGTTATCGTAAACGGTGTCGATGCCAACAAGGCCCGCCTTATTGAAGGCTATGTCGGCGGAGTATGGCTGCAATGGCTGAGCCGGACGGCAGCGGAAATCGGGCAGCCGCTGCGGATCCCGGTCAAGGTGGAGCAGCGCATCTGGTACAACCCTGCGGTCCGCAGCCGCAACTATCTGGTACCGGGTCTCATCGCCGTGATTATGACCTTGATCGGGGCCATGCTGACCTCCATGGTGGTGGCCCGGGAATGGGAACGGGGAACAATGGAGGCCCTGCTGGTCACACCGGTGCTGGTCGAGGAGATTCTGCTGGGAAAAATCATTCCATATTTTATCCTCGGCATGGGCGGGATGCTGCTCTCGGTGGGGATGGCCCTTTTTCTCTTTCACGTGCCGCTGCACGGCTCCCTGTTGACCCTGACCGTCTCATCGGCCCTGTTTATGCTGACGGCCATTGCCATGGGACTGCTCATCTCCACTGCAGCCGGCACCCAGTTCGTTGCCGGGCAGATAGCCATTGTCGTCACCTTCCTGCCCGCCTTTATCTTGTCCGGTTTTATTTTTGATATCAATTCAATGCCGGTTGTTATCCAGTGGTTGACGCATCTGGTTCCCGCCAGGTATTTTGTCGCTATCCTGCAATCTGTTTTTCTTGTCGGTGATGTCTGGCCGATTTTTCTTGTCAATTCGGCCTGGCTTGCGATCATGGCAGCGATCTTTTTTTTCATTATCCGTAAGAAGTCAAACAAGAGGCTCCGTTGATTATGCTGATGTTCAGGCGGATTGTTTCCCTCATGATTAAGGAGTTCAGAACCCTGCTTACGGATAAAAAAAGCAGGATGGTCATCATTGTGCCGCCCATTGCCCAGCTCATTATTTTTGGTTATGCCGCCAGTTTTGATCTCAACCACATTAGTTATGCCGTCTTCAACGAGGATCAAGGCGTGGAGTCGAGGCAGCTGCTGGCCGGCTTTGGAGGGTCCGATGTTTTTTCCCGTTACGGAACCATTGAACATGACGGTGAGATAGCTCCTTTACTCGATACGGCTAAAGTGCTGCTGGTGCTGCATGTCGGTGCGCAGTTCTCGGAAAATCTTCAGCTTGGTAAACCTGCTCTTGTCCAGGTGCTGCTGGATGGGCGCAACTCCAATACGGCCATGCTGGCCCTGAATTATGTCCAGAATATTGTACTGTCTTTTAATGAAAAATGGAGCCGGGATCATGGCGACAAGGGGCCGCCGGCAATTCTTGTCCAACGGGCCTGGTTTAATGCAACCCTGGATTCGCACTGGTTTATTATTGTTGGTATTGTTGCCCTGTTGAACCTTGTGGTGACCCTTGAGGTCACTGCCCTGTCGGTCGCCCGTGAACGCGAAGCAGGGACGTTTGATCAGCTGCTGGTTACCCCGATGACCCCCTTTGAAATCCTGGTGGGCAAGTCGTTACCGGGCTTGATTATCGGCGTGCTTGAGGCCACGTTTATTATTACTCTCATTGTCCTCTGGTTCCATGTCCCTCTGCGGGGGAGTATCGGTGCGCTCTACCTTGGGCTCTTTATCTTCCTGCTCTCGGCCATCGGTATCGGGCTGATGATCTCATCGCTGTCGGTGACCCAGCAGCAGGGCTTAATGGGGGCTTTTCTTTTTATGGTGCCTGCGGTCATCCTGTCCGGATTTGCGACCCCGATTGAGAATATGCCTCAACTGGTGCAATGGTTTACCTATCTCAATCCCATGCGGTATTTTTTAATAGTTGTTCGTTCGGTTTTTCTGCAGGGGGCGTCTTATGATCTGCTCTGGAGTCAGTACTGGCCGATGCTGCTGATTGGGATATCGTCACTGAGTGTTGCGGCAGTTCTTTTTCGAAAGCGAATGTATTAGGCTCATTCATTGCCACAGTGATACAATTGGTCTACGGGAAGTGGCAGTGCCGTGCTGTCGATTGCCGGAAAAAATTGATAACCTATTGACAAAGATGAAAACATGCGCAAGTTTTTACCTAGACGGGAAGAATAAACGAACCTTGAGGAGAGGTTCAGCCTTGACTATTAAAATTTTTGGAGGAGTATGATGACTGAGATTAAAAGAGTGGTTGTTCCGGTTGATTTTTCCAGCACTATGAATAAGGTGATTGACTATGGCGTATCGGTGGCCGACAAGCTCGGGGCCGAGGTTTTGTTTCTGCATGTGATCAATGATTTTAACGGCTATGACATGATGCTGGTGCATCCGTCTTTTATGAGTATGACCAAGGATCTTGAGCAGAAGTCGGAAGAGCGGATGGCGGCGCTGGTCAAGGATCATAAACAACGGGAACATGGGGCTCGCGGACATGTGGTTGTTGGAGATGCTGCCGATGAAATAATCGATTATGCCAGGCTGGAAAAGGCGGATATGATTATTATCGGGACCCATGGCACTAAAGGACTGGAAAGATTTCTTATTGGCTCCACTGCCGACCGGGTGGTTAAAAAATCGCCCTGCCCGGTACTGGTCTTTAATCCTTTCACCTGACCAAATCCCTTATCTACTGCCTGCTGATACGATTACGGTGTCGGCAGGCAAAAGGATGCATTCTTTCTCTCCGCACTCCGCAGATTCAGATCTTCTCGCGGAGAAGAGTTATAGTTAATCCTGCCAGTTGTCCGGCATTTAAACGTCGATGCAATCACATCTGCTGCGTCAGCTTCACCATTTTCGTGCTCGACGTATCAACAATACGCCTGTGCCGAAAATGACTTGCTTCCTTGCATCTATACCTGTCTCAACGTTCTCGGTGCTCGAACAACTGCAGGATTTAGGTTATACTTTAAATTCCCAATAAACTTTTGGGCATTGGATGAAATCCGACAGCTGTACATTGAGGATGCCGTCATGCCCCGGTGAACAGTTACAAAAATATGTCCTCTGCAAACCAGGAGCTGTGTCTTGCCGACGATTTTGTCCGGTATACCGGCCGCAATATTTTTCTGACCGGTAAGGCCGGTACCGGCAAGACAACCTTTCTTCATTCCCTGCAGGAAAACCCGTCAAAGCGGATGATTGTCACTGCACCCACCGGGGTTGCAGCTATCAATGCCGGTGGGGTAACCCTTCATTCTTTTTTTCAGCTCCCCTTTGGCCCCTTTGTCCCCGGCAGCGAGACCTTTGAGCGGAATAAGCAGCGTCAGTTCAGATTCAGCAAGGAAAAGAAGCGGATTATCCAAAGCCTTGATCTGCTTGTCATTGACGAAATAAGTATGGTTCGGGCCGATCTTCTTGACGCAGTGGATGCGGTCCTGCGTCGCCATCGGCGTAATGATCTGCCTTTTGGAGGAGTGCAGCTGCTTATGATCGGTGACCTGCACCAGCTTTCCCCGGTGGCCAGGCATGATGAATGGCAGCTTTTACAACAACATTATGAATCGGTGTATTTTTTCAGCAGCAAGGCTCTTGCCCGAACGGAGCTGGTGACTATTGAGCTGCGGCATATTTACCGCCAATCGGACGCCCGTTTTATCAAGCTGCTGAACCTCGTCCGTGACAACCGGCTTGATTCCTCTTCCATGGCGGAACTGAACCAGCGATATATTCGGGAATTCACACCGGATGATGACCAGGGATATATTACCCTGACCACCCACAACAGCAGTGCCGAGTCCATCAACCGGAAAAGGCTGCAGGCCCTGCCCGAAAAAGAACACCGTTTCACGGCTGAAATTTCCGGAGATTTCCCGGAACAGATGTACCCGGCTCCGGCTGATCTTGTGCTTAAAGAAAGGGCCCAGGTGATGTTTGTTCGTAATGACCCTTCTGGGGATAAACTGTATTACAATGGAAAAATAGGAAAAATTACTGATATTTCCGATAAAAGCATCAGTGTCCGCTGCCCTGGTGACAGGGATGAAATTGTTGTGGAACCGGTTGGTTGGGAAAATATTAAATACACCGTTAATCAGGAACACCGGGAAATTACCGAGGAAACCATCGGCAAATTTGAACAATACCCCTTGAAGCTTGCCTGGGCCATCACCATTCATAAGAGTCAGGGGTTGACCTTTGACAAAGCCGTTATTGATGCCGAAGCCGCCTTTACCCATGGTCAGGTCTATGTCGCCTTGAGTCGGTGCAAGACCCTGGAGGGGATGGTCTTCAGCTCTCCCATTGGATCTCGTGGAGTGGAAACGGATCAGGCGGTCCTGTCTTTTGACGAAATTGTTCTCCAGAACCCACCATCTGCAAGTCAGCTTCAGGCGGCTAAGATCAGCTATCAGCAGCAGCTGCTGCTTGAGTGTTTTGATTTTCAACTGTTACAAAATCGCCTCAATTATCTCATTCGGCTTGTCCTGGGAAATATGAGCGTAATTCAGGTCTCCGGCAGCGGAGATCTTCGTCAACTACAGGAAATGGCCCGGCAGGATATTTTTATTGTCGGCGAAAACTTCAGACAACAGTTACGGACACTTTTTGATGGCGGGAATCTGCCCGAATCCGATCCCCACATCATAGAGCGAATCGGAAAGGCCTCTGCTTGGTTTCAGGAAAAATTTGCCGGTATATTTGGGGGATCAGTGCAGACAATGCATGTGGAAACCGATAATGCGGTGGTTCGGAAAAAGATTTCCAATACCTTGAACAGTCTGAAAAAAGAAATCACCGTCAAGCTTGCCGGGGTTAAGTGCTGTGCACACGGTTTTTCTCCGTCGGAGTATCTCCGTGCACTTTCTGCTGCTGAACTTGATTTTAAACCGGACAATGTGAGAAAGTCCCAGGCTCCGACCTACAGCGAGGCGGATGTGGGCCACCCGGAACTGTTCCAGAATCTGAGAGAGTGGCGTTCACAAAAAGCCGGAGAGCTGAAAGTGCCCCATTTTCAAATTATGCACCAGCGGGTTTTAATCCAGATAGCGATTTTTTTGCCCGAGAACTGCACTGATCTTGAAAAAATAAAAGGCGTCGGCAAAAAAACAATTGAGAAATACGGCCGGGAACTTGTCGACCTTGTTGCAAGCTATCGTAAAAAACACCGGATTGATAAAGTCATTGTGCCTGAGCCGAAATAGTTTTTTGTGGTCACATTCTGTGACTGAATAATGCTTTCCCTATACAGGACGGAATCCAGGGTGATGACAAATCGTTTGATCGGCCTCTCTCCAGCTGCATTAAAAATGGTTTAACCATTTTTAATGCAGAGAAGTAGGAGTCTTGGTTGTTTTTTTATATGCCGTAATTTCAACATATTGAACCGTTTAGAACGGGAGCGATGGAGGGTACTGTGAAAACGATTCTTTTCGGTGAAGATGAAAAGTGATGGACTCGTAAAAAGTCAAATCGCGACTTGCACAGTACGGAATTACAGGGTTATACGACCTTCTCGCCGTCGGTTTCGTGGCTTTTTACGACACCGACAGAAGTATCTTGCCGAAGCTGTTCAGCAATTCAGAGAGGCATCACATCCGGTAGTCTTGACAGGCGCGGGAATTTCCGTGGGCAGCGGTATACCTGATTTCCGCAGTGCGGGCGGCCTGTGGCAGATTTTTTCACCGGACCAGTACGCGACCATCAATGTTTTTATACGGAATCCGGCCAGGGCATGCGGAACCTCGGCCCAAGTCTTTTCGTAATAGTTCACCAGGGTATCCGAAGCGGGCTATATTCTGGTACTGTAAAAGTT
>CAZPXI010000018.1:0-20810 GCA_964590715.1 uncultured Desulfobulbus sp. | reverse complement strand
CGGAGAAATGGTTCGTCACGATATGGAAGAGGCCAAAAGAGACCATCTGTGCAGGAAGGAAGGTTTCACTGTAAAAGAGCATTTTGAATAATGTGGCTTGAGTATCTGGAGAGTGTTTGTTGAAGAATAAAACAGCCCTTATTTTCGGCATATCCGGTCAAGATGGGGCCTATCTGGGCCGATTTCTCCTTGAAAAAGGATATGAAGTGGTCGGTACCTCCCGTGATGCCCAGATATCCTCCTTTGCCAATTTGTATGGACTTGGTATCCGTGATCAAGTTAAAGTCGTCTCCGCTTCATTGGGTGATTTCCGTAGTGTGCTGCAGGTACTTAAGGATGTAGAGCCTGATGAGATTTATAACCTTGCCGGCCAGAGTTCGGTCGGCCTTTCCTTTGAACAACCAGTTGAGACTTATGAGTCCATCGGCATCGGTACCTTGAACCTTCTGGAATCCGTTCGTTTTCTGGATAGTGGGGCGAAATTGTATAATGCCTCCTCAAGTGAATGCTTTGGTAATACAGATGGGGTGCCGGCTACCGAAGAAACACCCTTTCGTCCTCGTAGTCCCTATGCTGTGGCTAAATCTGCAGCTTTCTGGCAGCTGGCTAATTATCGTGAAGCCTATGGCCTTTTTGCCTGTTCAGGTATTTTGTTCAACCATGAATCTCCATTACGGCCGGAACGGTTTGTGACCCAGAAAATCGTGAGTGCCGCCTGTAGGATTTCCGCAGGCAGCACGGAGAAATTGCGGCTGGGAAACACCTCGGTTTGTCGGGATTGGGGCTGGGCAGCGGAATATATTGAGGCCATGTGGTTGATGCTGCAACAGGAACAGGCAGAGGATTATATTGTCGCCACGGGAACCACCTGTTCATTACAGGATTTGGTGCAGGAAGTATTCTCCTGTCTTGACCTTGACTGGCGGGATCATGTGGAACTCAACCCCGATCTATTGCGTCCTACCGATATAATGAAATCTGTGGCAAATCCAGGTAAGGCGGAACGGCGTCTGGGGTGGAAGGCCCATTATGCTATGCCGGATGTCGTCAAAATGATGGTGGCTGAAAAAAAACAGCACACCCTTATCCGGTAACCGGAAAAAGGCTTTATTGTGGAAAGATTGTTGGCACTCTGGCAGTATCGTGGTTTTGTTATTTCCATGGTGGCTCGTGAATTTCATAGTCGCTATCTTGGCTCGCTCCTGGGAAGTCTCTGGTCGGTACTCAACCCTCTGGCCATGATTTTTATCTATACAGTGATATTTTCCAGGATCATGCGGGCAAAACTTCCTGGTATTGATGATTCAATGGCCTATGGCATGTATATCTGTGCCGGTCTACTGCCCTGGACGTACTATATTGAATTGTTAGGCCGTTTTCCCAATATATTTCTTGATCAGGCCGCTCTCATTAAAAAGGTCAGTTTTCCCCGGATTACCCTGCCTGTTATCGCCCTGCTGTCAAGTACCATAAATTTTGCGATTATTTTTTCTGTGTTTTTGACGTTTTTGGCCCTGACCGGTCGCTTTCCGGGTTGGGTTGTTGTTGCGTTTATTCCTCTGCTTATCATTCAACAACTCTTTGTCGTTGGTTTGGGAATTCTTCTGGGTTCAGTGAATGTTTTTTTTCGGGATGTAGGGCAGTTTCTTGGTGTGCTTTTACAGTTTTGGTTTTGGTTTACGCCGATTGTCTACCCTATGGGTATTCTACCTGAAAAAGCCCGGATTATCATCAAGCTCAATCCGTTAACTCCACTTGTCCAAGCCTATCAAAATATAATTATTTATCATCAGTGGCCTATATGGTCTCATTTCATTCCCCATCTTATCGGAGCACTTCTGGCGCTTGTTGTCGGCTTCAGGGTTTTTTCGCGTTTGTCGGGTGAAATGGTGGACGAGTTATGAGTGGTGAAATAATTGCCGACGGGCTGGGAAAAAAATATAAGCGCTATCCTAATCGCTGGGCCCGACTGGCAGAGTGGCTTAGTGGTGGACAAAAAAATCGTCATGAAGAACATTGGGTGCTGCGTGATATTACATTTCAGGTTCAACCTGGCGAGGCAGTGGGTATTATCGGACGCAATGGTGCCGGCAAGTCGACATTGTTGAAAATATTGACTAGAACCACGCTTCCCAGCACAGGTATCGTCGAGACCAGAGGCAGCCTTTCCGCCCTACTTGAGCTTGGTATGGGTGCGCATATGGATTTTACCGGCCGGGTGAATGCCAAGATGACCTGCCGGATGATGGGCTTGCGGACCGAAGAAACCAATGCATTGTTGCCTAAAATAGCCGAATTCTCCGAACTGGGCGATTACTTTGATCAGCCCATGCGGGTCTATTCCACAGGAATGCAGGTTCGTCTTGCCTTCTCCGCCGCTACAGCCGTTCGCCCGGAGATATTGATTGTCGATGAGGCTCTTTCGGTAGGTGATGCCTATTTTCAGCATAAATGTATTGAACGGATCAGATCTTTTCGGGAGCAGGGAACAACACTTCTCTTTGTCTCCCATGATCCGGGCGCAGTCAAGTCTCTGTGTGAGCGGGCCATCCTGATTGATGACGGCGTGGTACTCAAGGATGATACCTCGGAGTCCGTGCTGGATTATTATAACGCCCGGGTTGCTCAGAGATCAACAGACGAGGAAATCCGGCAGCTTGAGGGCGAAGACGGCATCTCAACCCGTTCCGGGACCGGGCAGGCCCGCATCGAATCCGTGGAGATGGTTGGGAGCAACAATCAGACCGCTCGGGCCTTCAGCGTGGGGGATAAGGCTCGTATCCATTGTAGGATAAAGCTGTATCATCCCATGAAGAATCCAACCATAGGAATTTTGATCCGTGATCGGATGGGCAATGATGTTTTCGGCAGTAACTCCTATCATCTAGGTGGTGGCGAACACTCCTATGGGGAGGGGGATGTTTTTGAAGCTGTTTTCTCACTGTCATTGAATCTTGGATCTGGTAATTATTCGCTCAGTGTTGCCGTGCATCCCGGAGATTCCCATTTGATTGACAATTGTGACTGGTGGGATCGTTGCCTTGTTTTTCAGATTATCCCCGGAACCGGGGCTTCCTTTGTGGGCGTGGCCTCCCTGCCGGCTACTGTTCATATACAAAAAATAGAAAATCATGATTGAAACAGAAAATCCGCGTGTTGATGTGGCCCAGCTTCTGGCGCTGGTCCAGGCGGAGATTGACCGACAGCGATCGGGATCGTCCCAGGAAGATTCGACAATTGATAGTAGTACCCCTGCCGGCGAAAGTAATAATCCCTATGAATGGACACAGTTGGCACCAACCCTTGAGATTGCCCAGCAAAGTGCTGATGCCGGGTCACGGGTCTCCACCTATCTTAATTATCGAAAATCCATTCGTTGGTTGGTTCGCGGAATTGGAAAATTAGTTCTCTATTTCGGCCGAGTGATTACCGTTCCCCAGCGGGATTTTAATAATGCTGTTCTCCATGCCCTGCGTATCATATTAAATGGTATACGGGATATGAATAGAGTTACTGACCAGACAGGACGGCAAATAGGACTTGTAAATAACCGACTCACTGAACTTGAACGGCGTGACCAGGAAAAAGATCATCTTATCGGGTATCTCAAATCAACCCTGATGATGCAGGAGCGTCGTGTAGCCCTGTTCCTTGATGAGGCACGACGTTGCCTGCCTGATACCTTTACCCATGAGCAGTTGCAGACTTTTGTTACTGAAAAAGGACACCTGCTGGACTCGCTTTATGTAACCTTTGAAGATAAGTTTCGCGGGAGCCGGGAAGAAATAAAAGATCGTCTTGCCGTCTATCTGCCGCTCTTGAAGGAGGCTGCCGCAGGTTCTGTAGAGCATCCTGTTCTGGATATCGGCTCCGGTCGCGGTGAGTGGTTGGAATTACTCAGGGAAAATGATCTCACTGCCCGCGGAGTAGATATTAATGAAACTCTTGCAAGCCAGTGTCGACAACGGGGCCTTGAAGTTGAGATCCAGGATGCCTTTGAGTATATGTGTTCCCTACCTGATGGATGCCTTGGCGCTGTTACCGGCTTCCATATTATAGAGCATCTGCCGATGGAAACTGTGCTTGAGTTGTACGCAGAGGCTAACCGGGTACTGGTTTCAGGAGGTCTGGCCATCTTTGAAACCCCTAATCCTCAGAATTTGCTGGTGGGTGCCTGTAATTTTTATGCCGACCCAACCCATAAGCGACCGCTTTATCCGGAAACCCAGCAGTTCTTCTTAGAGTATCGCGGTTTTAGCAGGGTTGAACTGAAGTATCTCCATCCCCATGAGGCCGGCACTAGATTACCGGAAGATGAAGCACCCGAACTTGCCTCCCGTCTCAATGATTTGCTTTCCTGTGCTCGTGATTATGCCGTAATCGGCTATAAACCATGAGTCAATCCATTGCTATTGTAACATCCTGGTTCGGCCGGGATCTTAAAGGAGGAGCCGAACAGCTTGCCTGGCAAGTGGCGACCAGGCTGGCGGCGCGTGGTCATCAGGTTGAGGTGTTGACCACCTGTTGTCGCTCTTTTCTTGAAGATTGGAGCCATAATCATCTGGCCCCGGGAGAAAAAATGGAAGACGGAGTCCTTATTCGACGTTTTCCCGTGGATCCAAGACAGAGTGATGAATTTGGTGCCGCTAATAATTTTGTCCTTTCTTTTCCGGTAGAAAACCTGCTGCCCGGAGTCAGTCCCTTCTCCTGTGGTACGGCCGATACCTTTATTTATGAAAATATTAAATCAAATAAGCTGCTCCGATTTCTAAAAAAAAATAAAGACGCCTATCATGCCTTTATTTTCCTTCCCTATCTCTATGGCCCCATTCTAAACGGTCTGCCGCTGGTTGCAGACAAAGCTTGGTTACAGCCCTGTCTCCACAATGAAGCCTATGCCTATCTGCCACGTGTGGAAGAGTTGTTTCGTATGGCCCGGGGGGTTTTGTACAATTCAGTCGGTGAAGCGCGTTTGGCCAGAAAACTGTACGGTCCCGGTATTCAGGGCAAAGAGGTTGTGGTCGGTGTGGGTGTTGAAACCGCTGGGGGGCAGCAGAGTCATATACCGGAGGTCGGCCCCCTGCATATGGGGAACGACCGTTTTATCCTCTGTCTTGGGCGTCGGGATGTGCATAAGAACACTCTGTTTCTGGCAGAGACGTTTGCCGGATTTAAAAAGCAACACCCTGATTCCGGTTTGAAGCTCGCCCTGGCCGGTCCGGGTGATACTTCTTTTTCTACTGTTCATCCTGATGTCCTTGACCTAGGTCTGGTTTCCGAAGAGGAGAAGGAGGCACTGCTTGCGCACTGCGTGGCTCTGTTTCATCCCAGCGAAAATGAGAGTTACTCCCGGGTGATCATGGAGGCTTGGTTTTATGAACGCCCTGTTGCCGCCCATCGTAACTGTCTGGCAACTGCCATGGCCGTGCAGGCGGCAGGCGGTGGCTGGCTGGCAGGAGATGCGAGTGAATGGAGGAGTTTGTTTGCGGAAATCGACGGACTTTCCGAAGCAGATTTAAACCCCCTCGGAATGAAAGGGAAAGCATATGCCCGGCAGTATGCAGTCTGGGATACCGTTATTGATCGCTATGAACAAGTTCTTGGGTTAACCGGCAAGAAGAGTCCCCCCGTCGTTGTCGATAAAACAAAATTACAGGCTGTGCACCAGCTGTTACCGGGTTTTGCCTTTGGCGACGCCATTTCCAATCAGGCCATACTGATCAGAGATTATTTACGTGGCCGGGGATATGAGTCGGTTATTTATACCGAAACCATTGACCCTTCCATGACCCATGAGGCTCAGCTCTTTGGAGAGGGTACGTTGTCAGCCGATGATGCTGTCATATACCATCATTCAATCGGTTCCGGGTTGATGCCTTTTCTTAATACGCTGCGGGGGCCGCGCTGCCTGATTTATCACAATATCACACCCCCTGCTTTTGTTGAGGATTTTGATCCCGGTCTGGCAGATCAACTCCGGCAGGGGCTGGAAATGTTGCCTCGGCTTGCCGAACTTTTTCCGGTCAGTGCCGGGGTTTCACGGTTCAATACCGGAGAGCTGCAGCAGCATGGCTTTGTAAACCCTGAAGTCATGCCAATTTGCGTAGATCCCGCCAAGTGGAACATTCCTGCACCGATTCACTGGATGTACGAACTGCAAGATGGACGAACCAATATTCTGTTTGTCGGCCGTATTATTGCCAATAAATGTCAGCATGACCTGATTGAGGCATTTTCACTGTACCGTCGTTTTGACCCCGGTGCCCGCTTACTGCTGGTCGGCGGTCATGACGAGAAAGATCCGTATGTAAAGCACCTCCTTGAGCTTATCAATAATCGCGGTTTGAGTGGTGATGTGTTCTTTGCCGGCAAGGTCGATGATGCCCACCTGCATGCCTATTTTCGTACAGCCCATCTCTACTGGTCCATGAGTGAGCATGAGGGGTTTGGGGTTCCGTTTATTGAGGCAATGTGGTTCGATATTCCTGTCTTGGCCTTTAAGAGTTCTGCTATCCCCGAAACCCTTGGTCCGGGAGGGATTTTATTTACCGGCAAAGATAATCCGGAAGAGCTGGCCGCACTTGCCTGTCTGCTGGTTCACAATAAAAAGTTGCGTGGAGATGTCCTTGCCGCTCAAACTGAACGACGACTGGATTTTCTGCCCGCCCATGTTCTTCCCATTCTTGACAGCCTGTTGGCTCGCATGGAATCAACAGCTTGAAATATCACTGTATTCATGAAGAAAATATCTGTTGAAATCAGTGCTGTTTCTCTGTTTATGTTGTTGGTTGCACTTGTGGCCACCTGGCCGCTTGCCGAGCATTTTTTTTCGGCTATTCCATTTAAATCCACCGCCGGCCGGGTGTACCTGAACCAACCGGGTGATCAGTTGCAGTTGATGTATTGGTTCTGGCTCCTCCGGGACAATCTCTTTGGCGCTGGATTCACTTTTATGCATAACCCCTATGAGTTCAATATGATGGCATCCCAGCCGCCTGATGGACTCTACATGTATCCTCTGTACTTCCTGCACATGTTATTCTCACCCCTTGGTGATATTGCTGCATATAATGTACTGATCCTGCTCTCCTATATACTGACCGGTCTATTTACCTATCTGCTGGTCAAACAATATACCGGCAGCAAGGCAGGGGCATTGCTAGGCGCGTTGCTCTATACTCTGGTTCCCATCCGAATTATCAATGTGATGGGGGGGCATCTTAACGGTTTCATCTTCTATCTGCTGCCGGCCATCCTTTATTTTCTTGATCGAGCAGTGGATAAAAAGAGTGTATTGTCGGCAAGTTTTTGCGGGCTGCTCCTTTTCTGGCTCAGTCTCCTTGAAGTACATCTCATTTATTATTTCTGTGTATTTCTTGGCTGCTATATCCCTTTTCGGTTTTTGTTTTTCAGGGAAACCACGCAGCTTGAAGATCAGGAAGAACCGGCAGACGTTCCTGAATATGAGCAGAGGTGGAAGTGGTGGCCGGCGGTGGTCCTCATTCTCACCGCTATCAGTTTAACGATATTTTATCAGGGCATGTCGTCCTTGATATATCACCATGGACTCCTGACTACCGATTTCTGGGTCATATTATGTCTTTATCCATTGCTTCCCCTCTCTTTTTTCCTGCTCATAGCCTTCCTACTGGCTGAAGGCTTTAACCTCTCCCCGCAGGCAGGAAGCAGAATAGTCGCACTGAGTTTACTGCCATTAAATCTTCTTCCTTTCTATATCCTGAACATCTCCCTGAAGGTTGACATACTGAATGTGATACTTTCAGGTTTGCTCCTGGTCTTGGTTCCATTTGTGAGTCGGCAGGCCTGGAAACGATATGGTAGCAGTGGGCACTTACAAATGCACCTGTTGAAAAGGTGGTTTGGGCTGCGCCCTTTACTTCGAGTCTCACCGGTATTTGTGGGCTTGCTTCTTTCGGTGGGTTGGGTCTTACTGGCAAAAAAACTTTTTTTTACCGGTTCGGTTGCCCATGGCGGCCGGACCATTCAGGATGTCAAGCTGTTCAGCCCGCGATTGCATGATTTGTATATGCAGGGATCCGACGTTTATCTCGGCATTGTTCCTCTGTTTTTGATTTTATATTGTCTGGTCTTGCTTATCCGCCGGACGGTTTATCGGGAAAAGGTATGGACCGGGCAACAATTTATTGTTGTAAGCTTTTTCCTTTGTATCTTTTTTCTTAGCTATATCCTTGGTGCCGGCCTGTCGTTCGGCCCCTCCTCGCTCTATGTTTTGTTTTTTGATTATTTTCCGTTTTTTAACTATCCACGCGTCCCGGACCGTATTATGACCCTTACCTTTCTTGCCGGGGCCATTCTTTCTGGTTTTGCCATCCGGGATTTACAGCAGCGCCGAGCTGGGAGAGGTGGCAAACTGGTAGGCCTGGTCTTTTACCTCCTGTTAGTTGGTCTGGTTTGGTATGATTTTGGCGCCGGCAAACCGATTGCTTTGACAAATCTGGATCGCGGCCAGACAATTTACAGCTATATCAAAAAGAACATAGATGATAAATTGTTGTTGGAAATTCCCCTTTGGCCTGGGGATTCCCATCAATCTTCACTCTACGAATATTATATCACTCTGGATAAAATTCGTCGTGTCAATGGATATACTCCCATTGTTACCCAAGCGTACATTGATACCGTCTATAAACCGCTTGCGACTCTGAATATGGGCTTTTTGAACAGGTCGCAGTTTGTGCAGTTAAAAAAGATGGGTGTACGTTTTATAACGGTACATGACAATCCAGATGTTTTTCCTCGTAAGGTCAGTCCTTTTCCTCCGCATATTACCGTGCGCCGGTTGATGAATTCACCTTTTTTGGAGTTTATACCGATTGAAAACAAAATGCGTCTGCCGGGACTGGAGCGTGTAAACAGGAAGCTGTACCTGTTCAGGTTGGTTGATCAGGTTCCTGAGAGTACTGGTGAAACGCAGAAATCCACCTGTAGATTCTTTATTCCCAACGTCTATAACGCCTCAGCTCTGCCTCACGTGACCGGACAGCTGACAAAGGATTTGACCATCGGAAAACAGGTGTTGACCGCGATTGCCGGAAAGGATAAGACCCATTTTCTCAGTTATGGGCCCTACGAGGAGCTGCCGGCCGGCCACTACCAGGTATACTTTCGTCTCCGTACAGATAAGCCCGGCAGCCATCAGGTCATTGCCCGGGTGGATGTCTCGACCTATGTTAATCATGAAGAACAGGTGATATTGACTCAGCGTGAACTGACAGGGCAAGATTTTGAGGACACAAAATACCAGGATTTTACCTTGGATTTTTCAGTGCCGGGATTCAGGAGGGTGGAATTTAGAACCTGGTTCCAGGGAAATGCTGATCTCAGGCTGGAGAAAATTGTCCTGACTTGTGGTGATCAGGAAGGATTTGATTCGTTATACGAAGCAGAAAGTCTGCTGGGTGATACCGGCTTTCTCGTACATGACAAGAAGGCTTCTTCGGGCAAAGCCGTTAGGGCAAAAGCCGCCAGTGATCCTGCCGGACGTATGATCTATGGCCCTTTTCGACGGTATCCTGCGGGAAGATATAAGGTGACCTTTTTTTTAAAATCCGATTCAGTGGAGCCCGTTGATCCGAAAAAGAAAACAGTTGCCGAGCTTAGTGTTACCACGAATGAAAATAAAACCGTTCTCGCCTCGCGCAAGGTAGGCTTTGAAGAAATTTCCGGAGAACAGTATAAGGCCATATCCGTTGACATGACATTGAACCGGAATAATGAAGTGAGTTTTAACGTATTTTTTAACCGTCAGGTTAATATATTGGTTGATCGAATTGAGATTGAGCATTTAGGACGAGTGGATGGACAGGCCCTCCCGTTTTTGATGCTTTTGCGAGGCAAACATGCAACGAAACGTACACCAACTATCAAATAAGCGCTATGATGTGCTGGTGATCGGAGGTGGCATCACCGGTGCATGCATCGCCCATGACGCATCTTTGCGCGGATTATCCGTTGCTCTGGTAGAAAAGAATGATTTTGGCGCGTGCACCTCTTCGGCATCATCAAAGTTGCTTCACGGAGGTATTCGTTACCTGGCCAAAGGCCAGGTCTGGAAGGTCCGGGAATCCGCTCGAGAGCAAGCAGTTTTTCAACATTTGGCCCCTCACCTGACCAGGTGGGTACCTTTTCTGATTCCTACGGAGAAGAGCCCAGCTGCCAAAGGAAGTCTGGCTATGAAGTCGGCCATGTTCGTTTACAGGCTCTGTTGTGCCGGGTTAGGAGGTCTGATTCATGACGCTGAAAAACAGCCCCCGGTCCGGGAATTTCTTTCCCCGAAAGAGGTATTGCAGAAACTTCCCATGCTCTCATCAATTCAGGGATTAACCGGTGCTCAGGTATTAAATGAGTCACATATGCATAGTTCTGAGCGGATGAGCTTGGCTTTTTTGAAAACGTCAGTTGCAAGCGGGGCGGTAATTGCCAACTATCTGGAGGTAAAACAACTGACGATGGAGGGGGGAAGAGTGGTCGGAGCCCTGGCCCAGGATTGCCTGACAGGTAAAGAGTTACAACTCCAGGCTCGATTGGTCATTAACTCTGCCGGGCCATATGTGCAGGCCATCAATGAGACTGTACCCGGTTTGAGGCTGCATCATAAATTAACCGGTTTTTCCCGAGGCGTTCACCTGGTGACCCGTCAGCTTGAGCCACGTTACGCAATGGCTTTGACAACAAAGAAGAAGATGGAAGGGTTTCTTAACCGCGGTGGCCGACATTTTTTTATTATTCCCTGGCGGGACTGTTCGCTTATCGGAACCACCAATGTACCATTAACGGAAAAACTTGACAATATCAGGGTGACGGCAAAAGACATTAATGATTTTCTGAGAGATATCAACGAAACACTTCCTTCAGTGCACCTGACAGTCTCGGATGTTCGTTATGCCTTTACTGGTATTTACCCTATTATTGCCCGTGAGATCAAGCCTGATACATATCAGGGGACAGGAGAATTCCAGGTCGTTGACCATGCTGAACAAGATGGGATCCAGGGGATTGTGACGGCCCTGGGCGCTAAATTTACAACAGCTAGAAATGTGGCCGAGCAATGTGTAGATCTGGTTGCATCCAAACTTGAGCAAAAGATTCCGGCTTGCCGCACCATTGAAACGCAGCTGCTTGAAGGGGAAATTACAGATATAAAAAACTTTACAGCCCTCTGCGTCGATAAATATTCTCAATTGTTGTCGGAGAAGGCGGTTCAGCATCTATTGTGTAATTATGGTCGTAAGATTGATCAACTGGTTGAGCAGGGAAGAGAAAAGCAAATGCTTGTTAAGGTCTGCCCGAATCGAGAGACCTTGGCAATAGAAATTGATTATGCCGTTCGTCATGAGATGGCTTTCATGCTTGAAGATGTAATTTTTCGTCGTACAGGTCTTGGTACCATCGGCTACCCTGGTGATGAAGCCATGCAACGCTGTGCGGATTTAATGGGTGACCTGCTCTTGTGGGATGAGGTCGAGAAACAACAACAGATTGATGCTGTTAAGGCGCATTATGAGTACCTTTAAGGCATACCCGTGCAGTTATCACAACCTGTAAAAGTCCTCCATATTGCCCCGACGCCTTTTTTTGCAGACCGGGGCTGTCATATCCGGATCCGCAATGAGATAGAAGCCCTGTACGGACATCCTGTAACCGTACTCCTCTGTACATATCATCTCGGTCAAGATGTTCAGGGAATGGATATCCGGCGCATTCGCCGTATCCCAGGATACCGGAAACTTGATGCCGGCTTTTCATTGTTTAAATTTCCCGCAGATATACTGCTTTTTTTTCTGGTTCTGAAAACCTGTTGGCTGGAAAAACCCGAGATTCTTCACGGTCATCTGCATGAAGGAGCGTTGATAGGCTGGGCCGTTAAAATTTTGCTGTTCCGCCGTCGTATGGCCCTGATTATGGATATGCAGGGCAGTCTGAGCGGTGAACTTGTCAGTTACGGCACTTTGAAGACCGGGCGCCTGCTGACTCGTATCACTGTGCTGGTTGAATCCCTGATTTGTCGTATGCCTGATTTCTTTTTTTGTTCATCTGAGGAGAGCAGGAAGACACTGCTGACTAGGTTCAATGTCGATTCTGCTAAAATAGCACTACTCCAGGATGTGGTTCCGGACATTTTTTTTATGGAGCGGGATAAAACACATGTTTGCCAAGAACTGGGCATTCCTGCCGGGAAAAAGATTATTTTATATACAGGCTCCCTGCTGCCTGGAAAGGGAGTTCAATATATCCTTGATGCAATGAGGATACTCTGCGAAAGTCGGGATGAACTGTTTTTCGTTCTTGTCGGATATCCGCTGGGAGCGATAGCAGAAAAGGTGGAAAAATACGGGTTAAGCGATCATGTCTTACTGCCCGGTCAGGTTGCCTATGCCGACCTTGCCAACTGGCTGGCAGTGGGAGATATCGCTCTTGATCCCAAGGAGAGTGACAGCGGGGAGGCAAGCGGTAAGCTGCTTCATTATATGGCGGCAGGACTTCCGATTGTCTGTTTTGATACCGTAAATAATAGAAAATTTTTAAACGAACTGGGGTTCTACGCCCCGGAGATTTCGGCTGCTTCCTTGGCCGGCACGATCATTGCCGCTCTAGATGATAAAGAGGCTGTCCACCGGGGGGCACAGGGAAAAGCAATTATACGTTCGAAATATGCTATGACTGCTGTGGGGCAATCTCTTAGAGCTGTCTATCGGCAAGTGGTTTCTCCTTCAACGGCAAAATTGTGATTTTCAAACATGAAGTATTGCCCGCATGGTGAAAGTAAGGTATCCTAAAGGATTCTTTTTACGTATCAATTGAAAGTATGCCGACCGTTTCAGGTCGGTTTTTTTGTGAATCAGTGTCTGTGCGGGCGGTTACTCATGTGCGGAATTTGTGGATTTAGTTGGAATGATGAAGCGTTAGCCAAGGCAATGGCCACGCAGATTACCCATCGGGGGCCTGACCAGGAAGGGATTTTCTGTTGTGATGAGATGTCACTGGCTTTCCGTCGTCTTTCAATTATTGATTTAAGTGAGAATGGCTCTCAGCCGATGTCCAATGAGGACGAGTCCATCCATCTGGTTTTTAACGGCGAAATCTATAATTTTAAGGAATTACGCGAAGAACTAATGCAAAAAGGGCATCGGTTCAAGAGCAGAACCGACTCGGAAGTCATTCTTCATGCCTATGAAGAATACGGTCTGGATGCTCTTGAAAAACTTCGCGGTATGTTTGCCTTTGCCATTTATGACCAGCGTAGAAAAAGGTTGCTCCTTGTTCGGGATCGAATCGGGATCAAACCCTTATATTATACCTTTGCAAAAGGCCGCTTGCTCTTTGGATCGGAGATTAAATCCATTCTGCAGGATCCGCGGGTGGAGCGTCGGGTGAATACCCAGGCCCTGTATGATTACCTTGGGTTTGAATTTGTCCCGGCTCCGCAGACCATGTTCGCCGGTATCCACAAGTTGCCGGCCGGTCACCACTTGGTGTTTGAAAACGGCAATATTGACGTGCAGCAATACTGGGACATGAACTTCCAGCCTTCCGGACCGCTGCCCTCCTTTGATGATGCAGTGGAGCAGTTGCGCGACCATCTGGATACAGCGGTGAAGAGTCATCTGGTCAGTGATGTTCCATTAGGTGTTTTTCTTTCCGGCGGTCTGGATTCCAGCTGTCTGGTTGCCCTGATGCGTAAGCATATCAGCGGTCCATTAAAGACTTTTACCATTGGCTACAAAGACAAGAGCTTCAGCGAACTGGATTACGCTGAAATTGTGGCCCGTCACTGCGAGACCGATCACCAGGTGTTGCTTCTTGATGCCCTGAATGCGGATTATGTGGAAAAGACGCTCTGGTATCTGGATGAACCTATGACTGACCTGTCCACCGTCCCGCTCTATCTGCTTTGTAAACAGGCCAGGGAGCATGTGACGGTCTGCCTCTCCGGGGAAGGTGCGGATGAAAGCTTTGCCGGTTATGACCGCTTTAAAGCCAGCCGTATGGATTCGTATTTTTCTCATATCCCAGCCTCACTACGTCGACAAGTAATAGGCAGAGTAACAGGAATGCTGCCGGATCAGCCTCAGAAAAAAGGGGCGATCAACATGCTTAAGCGTTTTGTCGAGGGGGCTAATCTTGATCCGGAGGCCAGGCATCTGCGCTGGCAGTATTTTTTGAACAAAAGCCTAGAGCAGCAGCTTTTTAGGCGATCTTTTCGAGAAGGGATCAGCATGGATCCATTTCGACAATTACGTGAGCTGAACCGAAAATGTAACGCCACTGATCAGGTCAATCGTGAGATTTATCTTGATATGCGGTTTATGATGACCGACAGTGTGCTGATGAAGGTTGACCGGATGTCCATGGCTTCGTCTCTGGAGATTCGTGTTCCGTTACTTGATCATGTACTGGTGGAATTCCTGGCCTCGCTGCCCGGATCCTGGAAGCTCAACAAAATGACCACCAAGTATATTTTTAGAAAGGCCCTTGACGGCCTGCTGCCGGATACTATCGTCAACAGGGGGAAACAGGGGTACAGCCTCCCTGTCAAGCATCTGTTGCGAGGGGAATTAAAGCAGTACATGATTGATCGGCTGCATAGTTCCACTGTTATCAATGAAACCATGGACGGCAATTATATTGATCGACTTATTGCTGAACATTGTAGTCAAAAACAGAATCATAACCATGTGCTGTGGGCTCTGCTCAATGTTGCCATCTGGCATGATCGTTTTTTTAGTTGATTATGATCAAACCATGTCGACCTATGTAAAGTATATCGTGACAGAGGAGTGGGCTGTTGCACTCCGTGACCGCTGAATGATTGAGGTAAACTCTATGAAAATACTTGTTACCGGGGGAACCGGGTTTACAGGCAAGGCGCTTGTACGACGTCTGCTTGATGAGGGCCACGAAGTAGTTGCTCTTGACTATCAAGAAGGATTGAAGACTGAAGAGCTGCGGCAATGGGGGGCAGAGGTCGTTATTGGTTCGGTTACCGAGCAAGACGTTGTCACGCAATGTATGGATGGGGTAGATATTGTCCAGCATATGGCCGCTGCATTCAGGGAGCTTGACGTGCCCAATTCGTACTACGATGAAGTCAACATCGGCGGTACCCGTACCGTTCTTGAGGCAGCGAAAAATGCAGGGGTGAAAAAGTTTATCTACTGTTCCACCTGTGGTGTGCATGGTAACGTCGAGAATCCACCGGCTGATGAAACCGCGCCAATTAATGCTGCTGATTACTATCAGCAGACAAAATACAAGGCGGAGCCGGTTGTCATGGAATATCATCGTCAGGGAATGCCCTGCGTCATTCTGCGTCCGGCTGCCATTTACGGGCCCGGTGATCCGGAACGTTTTTTCATGATTTTCAAGCGGGTCAACAAGGGAATGTTTCCCATGTTCGGTAGTGGAAAAACCCTGTATCATCCACTCTACATTGATCATCTCGTTGATGCCATGCTGCTCGCCCAGGAAGAGGGTAAGGGGGATGGCGAGGCCTATCTGATTGCTGATGAAGAGTATGTCGGCATTGAGGATCTTGTTCGCCGTACGGCAAAGGCCCTTGGGGTGGAGGTAAAGATTCCTCATTATCCTCTTTTGCCCTTGATCGTTGCCGGTCATATCTGTGAGAAGGCCTGTAAACCATTTCATGTCAAACCACCAATTTTTCCCCGCCGGGTGGACTGGTATCGTCAGAACCGGGCGTTTGATATAAGTAAGGCAAAACGTGATCTGGGTTACAACCCTTCGGTATCATTAGATGAAGGATTGCAACGGACTGCTGACTGGTATAAAGAGCAAGGATATTTATAAGGAGGTGGATCCTGCCGTCCGGAGTACAATTCTATGGAAAAGACTCATGCTGCCATAACCGCCAAGGGCTCGCCGTTGAAAAAGTATCAGGAGGTCATTGTCGGCAGTTTGTCGCTGTGGGCTTTTTGTTATTACGAGTTCTGCATGGTGCTGGCTCCAGTACCCGGTGCCTTGGGGATGGTCTTGCGAAAAGTGTTTTGGCCGCGGATGTTCGGAACGTGTGGGAAGGGTTGTATGTTTGCTTCGGGAATCGTTGTTCGTCACCCCGGCCGTATTCATCTCGGCAGGTCGGTGGTTATCAGCGAGGGCTGCATCCTGGACGGTCGCCATGGTTCAACATGGAATTCTATTGTGCTGGGCGATGGTGTCATCCTTTCAAACGGGGTGATGCTGTCCTGCAAAAACGGTACAATTACAATTGGCGATAATACCGGTTTGAATGCGCAGACCATTATTCAGTCCACCAATGATTGCCCCGTGAATATCGGCAGGGACTGCATTCTTGGACAACGGTGCCTTGTTATCGGCGGCGGCAGTTACAATATGGATCGACTTGATGTCCCCATTCGCAAGCAGGGTATTAAAAACGATGGTGGTGTGATTCTTGAGGATAATGTCTGGCTGGGCGGCAATGTATCGATACTGGGCGGCGTAAAAATGGGCAGCGGCAGTGTGGCGGCAGCCGGGGCTGTCGTGACCTGTTCCGTGCCGAAAAACAGCGTGAATATGGGGGTTCCTGCCCGGACGGTACGGACAAGAACATGAAGATGAAAAAACAAGCACTGTTCCTGGTAAAACTCCTGATGAGCTCAGGCTTGATTTACCTGCTGTATCGCAAGATTCCTATCAGCGATATAAAAGGTATGCTGGCCTCGGTCGAAGTCTGGTATATGCTGCCTATTTTTATACTTTTAGTTTTCAATACTCTCCTCAGTTCCCTGAAGTGGCAGTTGTTTTTGCGTGCTGATGGCGTTCATGTACCCTATGTCACTCTGATGGGAACCTATATGATCGCAAATTTTTATAATATGTTCCTCCCCTCCAATATAGGGGGGGATTCCTACCGGATTTATGATGTTGCCCGACAGAGCAAGGAAGGAGTACGAACTGCTGCCTCGGTTTTTGCCGACAGAGTTTCCGGATTCCTTGCCTTGGTCATTCTTGGCCTGTTGTCATCGGTGCTTGTCGCCTTTCGCTTTGGCGAGCTGCTTTTCTTTCTGGGACCATTATTGATTCTGGTTCTTGTCGGGTTGGTTCTGGTCGCTCTCTTCAAGCAGACACCTGTCAAGATATTTCTAAGAGTGACGCGACTGGATCGTATTACTGTTCTTAAAATCCTGGTGGATAAACTGTTTCTTTCCTTTTCCTGCTATGGCAAAGACCGCACTCTCCTTGTATGGGTAATGGCCATTTCATTTGTTTTTCAGTGTTCTGTTATCTGTATAGTGTACCTGTTGTCGTTATCACTGCATGCTACCGTGCCCTTTATTTATTTCAGTGCCTTTGTTCCACTTGTTGCGTTGCTTGAGGTGTTACCTCTTTCTATTAATGGTATTGGGTTGCGGGATGCGGGCTATGTGTTTTTTTTCGGTTGGGCAGGAATGACGGATATTCAAACCCGGTCCATGGCGCTGTTATTTCTGGCGATGTCTGTGTGTTATTCCCTTCTGGGGGGGCTGGTGTATCTGGTCCGAATAGTCTCCCGCATGTCTGAATCCGATGGTGGGCAGTCGTCGTCATCGGCTAATCAGGCCTGAGGCTTCAGTTCTATGACCTTTGGCTTTGACAGACGATTTTTTCTTAATATCCTGTTCTCGTTTGGGATTTCCCTGCTGCTCCTGGCGGTTTTGCTCAATAGCCTGGTTGGGTCAGTAGATTTTGCTGTTCTTCCGAGAATAGTTGCGGCCGTACGTTCAACAAGTTTGTTGTTTGTAGGTGGCTATCTTGTTGCCGGCTTGGTGCAATCTCTGCTGCGGGCGGTTCGCTACCAGATTATTCTCAGGACCTCGGAAGAACGGGTTCCCGGGTTGTTTCATATGGTTCTGGTCTCCATGAGCAGAAACATGTTTGTTGATATGCTGCCGGCGCGGCTGGGTGAATTGAGTTATGTGGCCATGCTGAACCGGGGGTATACGGTCAGAATGGAAGCCTGTATCTCTTCCCTGTCCATTAGCTTTGTCTTTGATCTGATTGCCCTTGGTCTGTTGCTTACAGGGTTACTCGCCTGGCAACTGGTCGTCACGGAGCTGCAACCATGGCTCATTGGTACGCTGCTGGTGGTTGGTTTTGTCAGTATGGCCCTGCTGGCCTTTCTGTTCCCTGTAATGGCAGCTGTCGGAAGATGGCTTAACCGGCTTCAAGAAAGAAGGGAAGGGCTCCTCAGTAGGCTAGCCGCGCTTGTCAGGGATACTGCAACCACCTTGCAGCAGGTGCGAAAGCGTAGTGTCATTATCCAGTTACTGCTGCTGTCTCTGGGGGTACGTGTTGCCAAGTACGTGGGGCTGTATCTTATTTTTCTAGGCGTAGTTCTGCCGAGTTTCCAGGGAATTGATACCCGTCCGGCCCCGGTCCTCATTTCTCTGGTCAGTGCTGAGGCCGCAGCCGGTCTGCCGGTACCCACATTTATGAGTTTTGGTACCTATGAGGCCGGTGGAGCACTGGCAATGATTGCCCTTGGAGCGGAAAAAGTTACCTCCGGTCTTATCATGCTTGCTCTGCATATGTGGAGCCAGTGTATTGATTATTCATTGGGGATCAGCGCTCTGATTATTTTTTTCTTTGTTGTTTCCCGCCAGCATACCCGTTCCGGACCTGTCTCTGAAATGCGGTATGGACGGTATGTTTTTTTTGCACTTGCCCTTCTTGTTGTTGGTCTCCTTTTGTTCGGGATCCAAGCAAGAAAGATTATGAAAATGGGCAGTTTCACCGCCCCGCAACCAGGTATCCCCGCCCGGAGAGGCACGGATGTACTTTCAGAACCACTGTTAAGCGGACTGCATGGCTTTGTGGTCTGGTCGAGTAACCGTTTCGGTAACCATGATATTGTCATGCTGTCTCTTCCTGAACAGAAGTTGACCCGATTGACTACGAATCCCCATACTGAATATTTCCCTCGAATTTCTCCGGATGGTACCCGGATTGTTTTTTGTCGTTCGCAGATCCCGTGGGTGTCTCAACGAAATCCTTTGCTCTGGGATGTTTATCTGTTTGACTTGAAAACCGGCAGGGAGGAGCTTGTTGCCCGCAACGGTAATGTGCCGACTTGGTCGGAACATGGCGAAAAGATACGTTTTCAGCGGCAGGGAAATCAATTCGTAGAATATGACCTTGTCACGAAAAAAGAGTCTGTGTTATTTGAGACAGGAAAAAACATTGCCTTGTCCGCCTCCGTACTTCTGGAAACCCCTGTGCTGAGTGATAAACGGAATGAACTTGCCGTTACTCTGCGGGGTGGCAAAAGGGGCACTTTTTTAATTGACACAAAGAAACTGATCAGAAAGGTGGGAGAGGGCTGTCAACTCAACTGGTCTCCGGATTCCGATTATCTCTATGCTGTGGATCATGGCGGCAGGATGAAAAATGCTTTGTATAAGATTGACCCGGAGACCTTGAATCGTTCTCTCTGGTTTGATTCTCCTACGGAGTACAGCCATGAATATTTTCCTAAGGTTGCCAATTCGGGTAATTTCCTGGTATATGGAGCCAGCACGGGCGGTCACGAACACGACCGTGCCGATTATGAAATTTTTCTCTGGCAAATCGGCAGTCCGGCCGGGGAGGCTGTGCGTCTGAGCTATCATACCGGTAATGACTGCTGGCCTGATATATATCTGCAATAACCTGAACCGTAATCATGGAGAGAGAGCCTGTGAAGCTATCCGTTGTGATCCCCATTTATAATGAAGAAGAAAACATCCAGCTTCTATATGATGAGCTGAAAGAGGTACTCCAGGGGATTGATCGATCCTATGAGATTGTTTTTGTCGATGATGGTTCAAGTGATCGCAGCCTGGAGTTTCTTGAAAGGATTCAACAACAGGATCCCCGGGTAATCGTGGTCAGCTTTCGACGTAATTTCGGCCAGACAGCGGCAATGGCCGCAGGCTTTGACTATGCAACCGGTGAGGTAATTGTTACCATGGATGGGGATATGCAGAATGATCCCCATGATATTCCCGGGTTGCTTGAAAAGATGGATGAGGGGTATGATCTGGTCAGCGGCTGGCGTTATAATCGGCAGGATGCATTTATCAATCGTAAACTTCCCTCAATGATAGCCAATAAGATCATTTCCAAGGTCACCGGTGTTCATCTTCATGATTATGGTTGCACCCTAAAAATATTTCGCAAGGAGATAACCAAGGGAATCCGGCTTTACGGCGAGATGCATCGGTTTATACCGGCCATAGCCTCCGGCATGGGCAGCCGTATTGCCGAGGTCAAGGTTAATCATCGGCCGAGGCGTTTTGGTACCTCCAAATATGGTATAACTCGAACCATCCGGGTTATCCTGGATTTGATGACCGTTAAATTCCTTCTCAGCTATGCTACCCGACCTATCCAGGTTTTTGGTTTGCTCGGCATTCTTTGCGGCCTTCTTGGCTTTTCCATTGCTTTAATTATGACCTTTCAACGGCAGTTTTTGGGCATTCCACTGGGGAATCGTCCCCTCCTTCTTCTGGCCGTTCTCCTGATTTTCATGGGAATGCAGTTCATCTCCATGGGCCTTCTGGGTGAACTGCAGGCCAGAACGTACCATGAGGCTCAGAATAAGACTATTTATGCCGTCCGCAAGGTGTTTGCAAGCACAATCGAAGCGGAAGAAATTTCCTCTTAATTAATCCGAAGCAGAGGCCTAGGTCCTGTTGATTTGAGGTTTTTTTTGCTTATTATTGAGGGCTTCCCGTCACAAATGGTTGGAGCAGCTATGCAGCAATATAAGAAACCAGCCGATACCGTTG
>CAZPXI010000017.1:0-21370 GCA_964590715.1 uncultured Desulfobulbus sp. | reverse complement strand
GAATAATGAAAATAGCCTAAAAAGTTCCATCTTCGCGGGCTATTTTCGGATAAAATATACCCATTACACGGAAGTACAGTGTAAAGAGTATATTTTTGTTCTCACTGTTCTCGATTTTTCCGGGGACAAATCTTTCTTACAGCGGTTAATCGTGATGGTCGTGATGGCCTCGTAAAAAGGAAAAACGCCATTTACACTGTACGGAAATACAGGGAGCTATAACCTTCCCGCCGTCGGTGGCGTAGCTTTTTACGACACCGACAATCGTAACTGTTCAGGTTACGCAATATGTTGCCAAAATATAGGTCTGTAACTGTTGTCGGTTAATCTTCCTTTATGGCCTCAAGAGGTTCCATCCTGGCCAGCCTTATAACCGGAATGGCTGCCCCTATCAGGCAGACCCCGATGCCGATCAGCATGGCAACAACACTGTAAACAACATTGAGCAGAGAGACTGAAGCATAGGCGCCCAGTTTGCTTAAAAGGTCGAAATCCCCGGCAAGGTGGTGAATGAGATAGTTCCCGATTCCGATGCCGACAAGCCCGCCAAGCAGACTGATGATGGCAGCTTCAGATAAAAACATTTTCAGAATGTGAGATTTATGTGCGCCTATCGCCCGTAAGATCCCGACTTCTCGGCGTCGTTCATTGGCCAGCGCGGTAAAGGTCGACCAGGCAAGAAGAATAGCCAGGGCCGAGGATATTAAAATAGTGATGGAAAAAACCTTGGTTATATCTTCCAGGGTCGCCCTGACATCCGCACCAATGCTGCCTTTGGTCATCGTCCCGATATTGGGGAACATAACCGCAAGTTTGTTGAGGAATGCGTGCTGATCCACCCCTTCCTTCAGTTTAAGAAAGATAATGGAAATTTCCCCTTTTTTATATTTGCCGGTTACCTCTGCAGATATTTTATTGAGATCTTTCACCCGCATAAAGAGGCCATGATCCAGGCCGGTTCCGGTCGGGTTGAGATCGGCAACAACTTTCACCTTGTGGTTAAACAGGGTGGGGGTATCAATCAACCCCAGGTACTCATAGACATAGCTGCCGATATAGACTTCACCGTCATGGAGCGGCGGCGGTGGTTCGTTGAACCAGGGGGAGATGACAAAGTCGGTTTCAGGATCAAAGGCGACGACCTGACCGGCGACGATGCTGCAGCATCCCGACTCCAGGGTTTCAAGATAGATCTGGTAGGTGGCGGCCTTGACTTCTGGCATGGTTTTGACTTTGTCATAGATCGCCTTATCCATGTAAAAGCCCTTTTTCTTGCTTTCAAGGATGAATTCCTCCGCAACCGTCATTGCGTCGGCAGGAACCATGACGATATCCGCCCCGAGTTTTCGGGAGGCGGCTTCGACATCATCATGGACTGCCCGGTTAAAGAGCAGGGCAAAGACAAGCAGCGATACCAACAGGGCCACGGCCATCGCCAGCACGATGTTGCGGAATATTTTACGGCTGACGGTTTTCCAGGCAATGCAAACAATAGAGTCTAATTTTTTTTTGGGCATGGGCTGATTTGTCTTGAATGTTGGGTTGATGGATACAATCAAATATTATCTACTGCAAGATGATTTGAAAAACAATTGGATAACGTACCGACGTGGTGACCTGTATTCATATTTAATGCCTTACGCCTGAATTCCTGTCATAAAACAGATAGAAAAGACTTCGAGAAAATCGAAGGCCCTCCGTAGGAGCCCGCCCCGGCGGGCGATTTTCTCAAACAACATGCGGGTGTTTTTCGCCTGCAGGGGCGGGCTCCTACGGATTTCATCGGGTAGCGGGCAAAAAAGTCTGCCTTAGAATATAGAATACCCTGAAAAGCAGGGAGCATTATGTTGTCCCGCACACCGCACACCGGACCGCGGTAGAGGTGGATATTTCGGGTATTGAAGGTACTTCGTCGTCAAACGAAAAAACCGGAAAGGGCTTTGCCCCTTCCGGTTTTGTTATACAGGCAGAACTCGCTGCTTACTTGAAGTTTGCATCAAGCCCGCAGAGTACGGCGTGTTGTTCAACGTCTTCTGCATTATGACAGGGCAGGCATACTGAAGTGGCCTGACCAACGAATTTCTTGGCGGCAACATCATACAGCTTCAGCTGTCCGTCCATAGTGTAGTCGTCGTTGCCCAGTTTTTCAGGAGCAATTTCTTTAGTGCAGTAAGGGTTTTCCAGAGTGATTTTCGGGGCATTGCCTTTGGCCAGGGTTTTAGTTCTGGAGGTTGCGATGATATATTTACCATCCGGGGTGAACATGGCATCATGGTTTTCTTCCAGTTTGCCCATGGGCTGGCGATCAACAAGCTTAAGAGTATTGGCATCAACAACGTACATGGTATCGGCGCCGGAAAGAGCAATAAGCTTGCCGTCAGGTGACCAGGTTGAACGGAAGTTCATGGTTTTACCTGCGTTTCCTGGGATGACGCCTCTCTTGAGCAGTTTAACCTCGCCTTTTTCCAAAGCCTTGGCATCAAGCAGCATCAGGTGGATCTTACCGATTACTTTACCATGCTGTTTGTCGGCCTCATTCACAGAAATCAGCATTTTGGTCATATCCGGAGAGTTAGAACCATGATAGAAGAGATACGGAACGCCCGGATCGGCTTCAGTTCCTTCAAGAAAGATAGAGGCAATTCTTTCCAGGTTGGATTTCTTAAATACATCAATATATGCCTTGTTGGTCATGGTAATGGGAAAATAAAAATCTTTGGTCTGACCGGAAGCACAGTAAACGGATTTCGTGTTTGCCTCACCCGCTTTTGGAATAGGGGCTTTGACATCCATCAGCACCTTACCGGTTTTGAGATCGGTCGCACCAACGTGGGGAGCACCTGTGTCCGGGTCGATATGGTAGGTTGACCAGAACAGGAGATCTTTGTTGTTTACATCGATACGGGCATCATGGGTGGGATGAGTTTCCCCGTCTCCAATTACAATGCGATCTAATGCGTTAAGACGAATGGGTGCTGGAGCGCTGGGGTCTATAGTGACATCAGCATCGGCAAAATGACCACCCATTCCGGCGACATAGATTTCAGCATTATATTTTTCTGCATGAGCGGTGGCTGTGATACCCAGACTTCCGAATGCCAGGGCTCCAACAGCAACCAGTGAGTAAATACCGATTTTTTTGGAAATGAATTCCATACGTTCCTACCTCCTTTTGGTGTTTAGGCGTTTACGTAATATATTTTTTTCATATATCATGTAAACTGTTGGACTGATCTTTCCTCTGGAAAACATAAGTACCACAGAGTGCCGCGAGGGTGCAACAAAATTGTGACAAATTGTCGCATCAACAGCGTAAAGCTGCGGCAAATCGTCACAGTAGTAATTCAAACAATGCATTTAATTTTAATAAGATATAAGGTTTGTAACGAGTTGTCATTTCTGTGGTGGATTTGTCTTCTTCCGGCATCTTTTTTTGAGTTTTCAGGTAAAATAACCATGGGCTGCAACTTTTTTAAAGGATTCAGGCCCTGAGATTTCGATACATATCAGCGTTTGAAGAGGGAATCAACGGCGGGTTGCATTCCTTGAGAGCATCTGATATCCTTTTGCTCCATTCCAATTCTACAGATTCAATTAAAAAGGGAAGCAACGTGATTATTGAATGCCGGAACCTGAAAAAAGAGTATACCGCGGACAATAAATTGGTGACAGCGGTTGACAATGTAACGCTTTTAGTTGAAGAGGGAGAATTTGTTGTCATTCTTGGTCATTCCGGTTCAGGAAAGACAACGCTCCTGAGCCTTATCGGCGGTCTGACCGTCCCCGACAGTGGAGAGGTGAAAATAAATGGTGTCGACAACTGGGGACAGAGTGACGATGACCTCTCGGACATGAGAAATCGAACAATTGGTTTTATTTTTCAGTTCGCAAGCCTCATTCCAACCCTCACCGCTTTGGAAAACATTCTTCTCCCCTTAAGTTTCGGTAGTTCACCCAAAGGCAGGCATGAAGATGCCCTGGAAATACTCGAACTTGTGGGGCTCAAAGACAAGGCAAATGCATTTCCATCCCAGCTGTCCGGCGGACAGCAACGACGTGTTGCCATTGCCAGGGCGTTTATCAATAAGCCTGATATTATTCTGGCCGATGAGCCGACCGGCGATCTCGATGAGGAAACGGAACGGGACATTCTTGATCTTTTTAAAGAGTACAACGGGCGCGGAACAACCTTTGTCGTCGTGACCCACAATATTCATCTGGCCCAAACCCAGAAAGATGCCCGCGTCCTCCAGATGCGCCAGGGCGTATTGACCGAAGAGCGTGTCATTGAAAATTAAACAAAAACAGTTACCTGATATGGTTCGTACACGATCTGACAGGAGATACTTTTGTGAGAAAAGCTTTCGGCTTGTTCTCGCTCTGGTGCTGGTTTGTCTGCTTGTCTCCTGTTCCCGTCAGGAAAGCAAAACTGTCCTCAAAGTTGGGGACAAGGCACCTGATTTTACGGTAACCGACCTTGATGGAAATACTTTTTCCCTTAAGCAATACCTGGGCTCACCGGTTATCCTGCGGTTTTTTTTAACGGATTGCAAGTTCTGCCGTGCGGATACGCCGATATTTAATGACTATTATAGCCGGTTCCATTCAAAGGGGCTCCGTGTAATTTATATCGATACCCTCGGCATAAATAACCAGGAACTCGATTCGTTCAGGCGGAATCTTAAAATAGTCTTTCCCGTTGCTCCGGACAAGGATGGAAATGTCACTGCCGCCTACTCGGTTAAGGCCCTGCCCCAGACCGTTGTTCTTGATCCGCAGCATACAATAATTGCCGCCATTCTCGGCGGAGTCAGCGAACCTGAGCTCAAGCATCTGCTGTCCCCATATCTGCCGGTTGAGTGAAAAGTAAAAATGTTGTCGAATGCAAATGATTCTGAAGATTCTCCTGTCTTCTTATCGGGATGAACAGGGGGCGCTTGTATTGTTGTCAGGTTTGAATGCATATTAATTAAAAAAGGAGGTGTAGTATGCGTATGCGTAACGGATTGATCGTGAGTGCTGTCTGTTTTGTACTGACTTTTTCTTCCGCACTTGTTCAAGGTGCTCCTGAAAAAGAAATCAGCCAGGATACCCGTTGTGCCGTCTGTGGGATGTTTGTTGCAAAATATGGAAACTGGGGCACCCAGATTCGTCTTGCCGACGCATCGACCCTGTTTTTCGATGGGGTGAAAGATCTGCTGGTTTTTTATCATAACCCGCAGGACTACGGAAAATATTCGGCAAAAGATATCAAAGAGGCCTGGGTCAGGGATTATTACACCCAGCAGTGGATAGACGGTTTCAAGGCCTTTTATGTGGTCGGCAGCGATGTCCTTGGGCCAATGGGCAAGGAGTTTATTCCCTTTGCCGATAAGGCAGCAGCTGAAACCTTTTTAAAGGATCATAAGGGACACAAGATCCTCACGTTTAATGAGATTACCGACGAGCTTGTTCAATCTATGCGGATGAAGATGAAAATGAAGCATGGGGCCAATTGAAAAAGTTGACTGTTCATCTTTCCAGTCGACCGGTTTATATTCTCCTCCTGGTGCTGGTAGTGCTTTGCTGCGTCAATTTTGTTTTTTACGCCCTTGGTCGGCAGCGGTTGAGGATACAGGAAGAGAATATCGAACTTTTTGATATTGTCACCTCGGGCCTTGGCTTGACGGATCTCTGTGTTGCCACCGAGGCCCGTTATACGCGCCATCCTGCCGTAAGTGATCCGATAGCTCCTTTTATGGATCATCCCGGAGCCCTTGAACATTTTCCAACCGGATCATTCTGGGCCCCGCCTTCATTGAGAACATCAGCCGGAGCGCAGCAATGAACAGCCGGCTGACACAACACCTGAATATTCTGGATTACGCTCTTTCGTCCCTGTGGAGGCATCGGGCAAAAAATTTAAGTGTCCTGATCGTCTTTTCCTGGGTGATTTTTCTTGTCGCCTCTTTTCAATTGGTTACCCAGGCGTTGACCGAGACGGCGGCTTTGGTTTTGAGAAGTACTCCGGAGATAACCGTTCAGAAAATGTCCGCCGGCCGGCAGGTCGAAATCCCGATAAACGATGCCGGGAAACTTGCCGGTATTTTCGGTATAGAGGAGATCGTGCCCAGGGTATGGGGCTATTATTTTGATGAAACGAGTGGGGCAAATTTTACGGTCATGGGGATTGCTCCCGGACGGATGCCTCTGCTTGACCGGCTCAACCTGACCCTTGAACAGGGTGGGGTGTACAACCAGGATTCACCTGGAACAGCTGTTATCGGCAGATCGATACGGCGAACAATGGAGGAAAAGGGAAGCGCCTTGCTCTCCATGTTCAGGCCCGACCTGTCGCAGGCTTCATTTGAGGTGACCGGGGTTTTTAAACCGGAAGTCGATATCCTGACCAATGATCTGGTGGTCATGAATATTGCTGATGCCCGGGACCTGTTTGCTATTCCTCCGGCAATGGCCACTGACCTTTGCGTGTACGTGGCCAATCCGTCTGAAGTTGCAACAATTGCCAGAAAAATTGCCGATGCTCTGCCTGGAACCCGGGTGTTGACCCGGTCACAGATAAACCGGACCTACCAGGTCGTCTTCGGCTGGCGCAGCGGCTTTGCCTCGGTCTGCCTGTTGACCGCCCTGACTGCCTTTGTGATCCTTGCATGGGACAAGGCTTCCGGGCTTTCCCCTGAAGAGAAGCGGGAGATAAGCATTCTGAAGATTCTCGGCTGGGAAACCGCCGATGTGCTGGCGGTCAGATTCTGGGAGGGTATTCTTGTTTCCGGTATTGCCTTTGTACTCGGGTGCACACTGGCCTATGCCCATGTCGTCTTTTTCAACGCATCGTTGTTCAAACCCGTTCTGGTCGGCTGGTCTGTTATCTATCCCGAGTTCCGGCTGGTACCGTCCTTTCGGCTGGATCAGTTCCTGCTGGTCTTCAGCCTTTCCGTTTTACCCTACCTTGCCGCAACCGTCATCCCGGCCTGGCGTAGTGCAAGCGTTCCGGCGGATTCCGCCCTGAGCGGAATGTAGAGCATTGAGCAGGGCGAGGTCTTGAGATGCTGATAGAACTTAAAAACGTAACAAAAATATACAACCAGGGACAGATAAATGAGGTTACCGCCCTAAAGGGAATCGACCTGACCATTGACGATAATAGTCTGACCTGCTTTCGGGGAGCAAGCGGTTCCGGCAAGAGTACACTTCTGGCCATCATCGGCTGTGTTTTCCAGCCGACGACCGGCAGGGTTACCATTGCCGGTAAACAACTGTCCAGACTGCCGGATCGTTTCCTCACACTCCACAGAAGGAAGTACATCGGGTTTATCTTTCAGACCTTTAATCTTCTGCCGGCCTTGACCGTCCAGGACAATATCACCCTGCCCCTGGTCCCACTGGGGATACCGCCTGCGGAGATGCGGCGCAAGGCCTCTCTGTTGATGGAGCGGTTTGCCATTGCCCACCGGCGGAATTTTCCGGCCTCCCAGATATCCGGGGGAGAATTACAGCGGGTCGCCATTGCCCGGGCTCTCATCAATGATCCGCCTCTTATCCTTGCCGATGAACCGACGGCCCATCTCGACAGCCGACTCAGTGAAGAGTTCATGCGCTTTATGATGGATCTGAAGTCTGCCGGCAAGACTATTATCATCACATCCCATGATCCGCTTGTAACCGAACATCCTGCTGTCGACCGGGTAATCGACATCAAAGACGGTCGCATACATGCTGCTTAACTCCTGGAGCATAGCCCTGCTGTTATGCGGGCTGATTGTTTTGTTCCTGATGGGGCTTGCCGCCAGAAGCGCGATCCGGGTTCTCCTGTTCTGGAACCCGGAAAGCGACTCCAATCGCCAGATCAGGCTAGAAAACGAAATCTGGTTGACCTCCACCCTGGTGAAATACGCCCTGGGCATTCAGATCATTTCGCTTATCGTTTTCGTACTCGCGGCTGATTTTTACAGCCAGTCCATTGCCGGGGCCATGTGTGCCACCGGCAGTCTCCTTGCCGATGACTTTGGAGTTCCGGCGCTGCTTGTAAAAATAGGCGGCGTTTTTTTCTACGGCTTCTGGATTGTCTTGCACCAGTTGGATATCCATTCGGAAAAATATCCGCTGGTTCGGGTAAAATTTATCTATCTTCTTTTTCTCATCCCCCTGCTCATCCTCGACCTTTCCCTTGAAATTCTTTATATTACCGGGCTGAAACCCGATATAATTACTTCTTGCTGTGCTGTTGTTTTTGGTGACGCGACCGGAGGCGGGGCCAGTCTGCTTGGCGGTTTTACCCATGGACTAAGCATGGGACTGTTTTACGGAACAGCCGGTTTGCTGATGCTCATCGGAATGTTTTTACTCAACAGGTGGAAGCGCTGGCTGTGTGTGTTATTCAGCAGCGGCTGGCTCTGGTTTTTTTTCCTTGCCCTGACCGTTGTGACAACCGAATTTTCCTCCTATATTTATGCGATGCCGTTTCATAAATGTCCCTTTTGTATTCTCCAGCCCGAGTACAACTACATTGGTTTTGTGATCTATTTCGCTCTTTTTCTGGGTGCGTTTTTCGGGATGAGCGGTGCTGTTGTTGAACCGCTGCGTTTTGTCGAGGGGCTGGAAGAGGGCGTGACCAGCTATCAGCGTTCAGCGATTAAATACTCGCTGTTGTTCCTGCTTCTTTTTGTGCTCGTCGCTTCCTATCATTACTGGCGATATATACTCATTGGCGGGGAAGGGTAACCCAGCGGCTGGATTTTTTGGTCACAGTCACAACGATGGTAACCACTCACGGGGTTGGTAACTATGCGTTTTCATATATCTCAATTCTGTAAGTTGTCACAGGTGGTGCAGATTTCCGCAGTCACTTCTGTTCGCAGGTAAGCACAGACTCCAATAGCCCCTCTATGCGGGCGGGAGCTGGATATAGAGCAGGCGGGTGCCGATAAAAAAAGGGAACAGAATGTTTTCTGTTCCCTTGCTATAGTTTGTCGGTGACTTTGTTCCGGGATCAGGAATCGTCGCCCTTTAACTCATTACGCAGAGAGTCGAACTCCTCTTTCAGGGCGGAACGAAGATCGTCAAAACCGGATCGCACTTCTGATGTAACGAAATCAAGGCTCTCCGTTGCCGGCGCTGCTGCACCTTCAGAGGTGGCTTGAGCGTCAAGGATGCCCTGAACCAAATTTTTCTGCCAGTCGGTAACGCGGCTGATGGCTGTAACCAGAACCTCTGGAGAAATATCTTCCTGTTCTATCTGTCCGTGCAGGTAGTCCGTGAGGTCTGTTGTTCCGTCTGGAAGCTCAATTGCTTCTTCCGGGATCAAGGTCAGTACGGAATGCAGTAACTGTAAAAGTATTGTTTGCTCCGTTGTCTGTTCCGATTCTTCCTGCAGTCGTTGGACGCGGTTTTTACTCTCTTTGAGTTGCTCAGCTGAAGGCCTTACGGCAAAGGCGGCGAGACTGACGGCAAGTGCCTGCAGGGACTCTGTTCTTCCTTTCCCGGGTTCTTCAGGTACGGCTGCTTTTTCATCAGCGCCGAAAAATGCATCAAGTTTGTCATCGATTTCAGCTGTGGGCTCTCCATCAAGGGTCGCAACCGTCTGGCCTTCGTCAAACCCGCCTTCTTCGTCGGCATCTGCAAGTGCAGGCGCAACCAGCAGGTCTTCTTCCTGCTCAGTGATAAACTCGGTTTCTTCGGTTACGGTTTCAGGTTCCTCATCCGCACCGAAGAACGCATCAAGTTTGTCGTCGATTTCATCTGTGGGTTCACCATCAAGAGCTGCAACCGTCTGGCCTTCGTCAAACCCGCCTTCTTCGTCGGCATCTGCAAGTGCAGGCGCAACCAGCAGGTCTTCTTCCTGCTCAGTGATAAACTCGGTTTCTTCGGTTACGGTTTCAGGTTCCTCATCCGCACCGAAGAACGCATCAAGTTTGTCGTCGATTTCATCTGTGGGTTCACCATCAAGAGCTGCAACCGTCTGGCCTTCGTCAAACCCGCCTTCTTCGTCGGCATCTGCAAGTGCAGGCGCAACCAGCAGGTCTTCTTCCTGCTCAGTGATAAACTCGGTTTCTTCGGTTACGGTTTCAGGTTCCTCATCCGCACCGAAGAACGCATCAAGTTTGTCGTCGATTTCAGCTGTGGGGTCACCATTAAGAGCTGCAACCGTCTGGTCTTCGTTAAACCCGCCTTCTTCATCGGCATCGGCAAGTGCAGGTGCAACCTGCAGGTCTTCTTCCTGGTCGGTAGTGAGTTTGGTTTCTTCGGTTACGGTTTCAAGTTCCTCATCCGCACCGAAGAATGCATCGAGTTTGTCGTCGATTTCAGCTGTAGGCTCTCCATCAAGAGTTGCAACCGTCTGGCCTTCGTCAAACCCGCCTTCTTCGTCGGCATCTGCAAGTGCTGGGGATAATGTTGAATTCTCATCTTCTATATCTACAGCCGTAAGAAGATCATTGGAAAGTTCTGACTCTTCAATGTCTTCGTCTGAAAAGGAAAGCTCAAAGCTGTCCGTCTCATCCTCGCCATCACCGGCAAAAAAGAGATCAAGCTCCTCTTCAAGTTCACCGTCGAGTTGCTCTTCTTCGGAAGCCTCTTCGTCGGACCCGGCCAGAGCCGGAGCAATCTCGGTTCCTATGCTCAATTCCTCTTCGATAAAATCATCTGCAACCTGATCGTCAACCGGTTGAATTGCACTGGGGTCAAGAACATCCTCGGGATAGGCCGTATCCGCTGTTTCCATGGCTGCGCGGGCAACAACGGGTTCAGCTGCAGGCACATCCAGTTCAGCGTTATTTTCTTCCGTAATCTCGTCAACCAGAAGTTCTTCTTCTGCCTCTTCCGGTTCCTCTTTCTCCTCAACCGGTGCCATCACCTCGTCAATGATGTCGTCGGCATCGTCATGTTCAACCGGACCTGCTGCGTCGGCAATGATGGATTTAAGACTGTTGAGGCGGTTTACCCGATCGATGAGGATGTTCTGCTGTTCTTCTTCATCAACCGGCTCATCTTGAATCAGGAGTTCAAGCCCTTCATAGAATGAATGGAGCAGGCTGAATGCCTCGGGATGGGCTTTTACTCGTTCGTCGGTGATATAGCCACCAAGGGCCTGAAGCCCTTGAACCAATATCTGGGCCGACTTGTTACCCATTAACTGTTCCCTGACTTCTGCAATCTGGGTATTGAACTGGTTAAGGCCTTTATCCGTCACCTCCCATTCCAGGCCGAGAATGGTTGCTTTAAGACAGGTTAAAGGGTCCTCGCATTCCTTAAGTGGTACCGCCGGAGCCTCTTCCAGCTCTCCAGCTTCCGCCTGTTCGACTTCCGCTGTTCCTTCAGCGATTGTTTCCGGTGCCCCTTTATGCTGGTTTATCTGGTACTGGAGAATTTTAAACTTACGAACGTCGGCTTTGAGCAAAGAGGAAATAGTGTCCCCGGTAATAGCTTGTGATGAGATAATTTTTTCAAAATTATAGAAAAAGGTCAGTAGGAGCTTGATGGCATTAGGATGCGCATAGGCACCTTCACTCCTGAGATAACTTCCGATTTTATCGAGTCCCTGCAGGTACACTTTGGCGACTTTGTCTCCCTGCCACATCTGCCGCAGATTTCCGATTTCGTCGGTGAGCTCCTGGAGGATATCATCACTGATTTCCCAGTCAAGGGAGAGGATAATTGATTTCAGGCGAGTGAGTGGAGAGTCATCTTCACCTGTAAATTCAAACAGATCGACATCGTCCGTGTCAAAAGATTCATCGGCAAACAGTGTGAGGTCTTCAACCTCTTCGTGTTCGCTTGGGGTGTTTTCCTGTGGAGTATTCATATCCTGCTCACGGCTGAGTTCTTCAGTCACTTAGGGCCACCTTGAAAAAATGCTTTTTCTTGCTGTTTCCCGGAATCATGCAGATAAGCGGATTCTTCAACGCCCTTAACCTTTAGAGAAGTCCTTAGAGAAGTTTTTTCTGAATGGATACGACTGTTGAAGAAATTATCTTCTTTAATGTTTCCGGAACATTATATCCTGTCAAGGCGCTGGCTTCAAAGGCGGGTACCTTGAGCTTGGAATTCATGTCTTTATTCAGCACGCTTGTCGGTAAAATCGGTATTCCCTGGTTGCGGAGGTCAACCTTGTTGTATTGGAGCACCAGGGGTATTTTGAAAATAGACTCTTTATAGCTCTGTAGATTTTCGTGCAGCTGGTTAAGCGATCGTATATTTTTTTCCCGCATCTGTTCCTGAGCATCAGCCACAAAGACAAGGCCGTCAACACCCTTTAGAACCAATTTTCTGGTTGCATTGTATTTAACCTGACCAGGGACGGTATAGAGCTGGATTTTCATTTCATATCCCTTGATCTTTCCCATGTCAAAAGGAAGGAAATCAAAGAACAGGGTCCGATCGCCATGTGTTTTCAGGCTGACCATCTCCGACTGAATCTGCTTGCTGAATTTTCGATTAATATATTCAAGATTGGTGGTTTTGCCTCCACGGCCCGGACCATAGTAGACGATTTTTATTTGAACAATTTTTTCTCTGAGATTTATAAAACTCAAGGTTTTCTCCCACTGCTTTAGTTCTTACAGTCATTTATCCTTATGTCCTGATCTTCAATAGGCTGACAAAGGCAGGCAAAGAATAATGTACTTAGTCACGGGCCCAGAGTTTTTTTATCCGCTCAATAGTTTCAACAACATTGAGGCGCAGGAACCCAAGGGAGATATCTTTGCCGAACATGGAGATCAGGAGCAGCTCATCATCAATTTTTGAAAAATGAATATTACAGTCGGTTCCCTTGTGAAAGAGCAGGGAGAATTCCTGTTCTCCGACAAGTTTTGCCATGGCGTCAACTGTAGCGAAATTCCCGGCGGCAAGGGCGGCAAAAGAGTAGACATCGTATTTTGATGTTCCATTATCTTTTGCCGTAATGATGTTGCCTGCCATGTCGATAATTATGACACAATCCACACCGATTTTAATAAGCTTTTCGGTCAGGATTTCGTCTATTTTTTCTAGTTGTTCCTGGCTAACTACACCGTAGTTCATTGCAGTACCTCATCCGTGTTCCTATGGTTGATTAAACATGAGTTTGTTTAAATATGTTACTTGATTATCCGAAGTATACGACAGAAAAAATATTATATGAAGGGATTTTATAAAAAAATGAAAATATTCAGATCGATTTTCGAAACAGCAGCTTACCGTCAGGGCGGCATGTTATTCCAGGAGTAGGGAAGGTTGAAAATTATGGATTTATCTTATATGGTTAAGCTATTAGATTCGGTGGTCGAGCGTTGCTGTATGTTGATGACCTTTTGCGGAACATGCTGCCGACAACGGGCATTGATTGAAGGTCTTTACACGACCCAGAGCGGAACTGTTTGAAATGCAATAACGTCGACCAGCCCCTTGTCGGTGATTTTTAAGGCCGGAATAACCGGCAATGCGAGGAAACTCAGCAGCATAAAGGGATTTTGTATTTTGATCTCCAGCTGTTCTGCAAAATGTTTGAGTTCAAAAAGAGTCTCGGTCACCTCTTGGAGTGAATCCGTGGACATCAGGCCACCGATCGGAAGTGAAAGAACAATACTCTTGTCATGGTCAAGAAGTGCAATCCCGCCGCTGTTGTCAGCAACCAGACGGGCGGCGGCAAGCATCAGTTCATCGTTGGTGCCGACAACCACAAGGTTATGTGAATCATGGGCAACCGTGGAGGCCATGGCTCCTTTCTGGAGGCCGAACCCTCGAACAAATCCATTGGTCATGTTGCCGCTTGCCAGATGGCGTTCAATAACAGCGATCTTCAGCAGGTCACGGGCCGGATCGGCCACGGCTTCATTTTCCGAAATCGTCGGTGTCAATTCGACCATGCCGGTAATGATTTGCTCTTCAACACATTCAATAACCCTGATCTTGCCGCTCCGGGCCGGAATACGAAAGTCGACGGCGGACCAGTCTATGTGTACTGAACCAGTGGGTGAAACATCTTGAACCGTTTGTATCGGGCTGAAGTGTTGATCAATAGTCCTTCCGTCTTGTGCAACGAGCCTGCCTTCTTTATATACCTGGTGGACGATAAAATCGTTGAGATCATCAAGAACGACCGCATCGGCAAGATAGCCCGGGGCAAGAGCACCCCGCATCTTGAGGTTAAAGCGGACCGCGGGGTTTATGGTGACCATCTTCAGGGCGGTTATCGGGTCAAGTCCGAGCGCAACCGCCCGCCTGAGGATATGGTCAAGATGCCCCTGAACCATGAGATCATCGGGGTGACGGTCGTCACTGACCAGGAGGAACCATTGTGCTGATTCCGGGGTGATCAGGGGAAGCAGGGCTTCCAGGTTTTTGGCTGTAGATCCTTCGCGGATAAAAATATACATACCGGCCCGCAGTTTTTCTCTGGCCTCTTCCATGGTTGTACATTCGTGATCCGAGCTGATCCCGGCCCCGCAATAGGCCTGGAGTTGTTTGCCGGTGACCCCGGGGGCATGACCGTCAATGACAAGATTCCGGTCCAGGGCGGTCTGAAGTTTGGCCAGTATTGCTGGGGCTCCACCGATGGTACCGGGAAAATTCATCATTTCGGCAAGTCCTGGAACCCCGGGCTCGTCAAGCAGTGCGTCGATGTCCTCTGGGTTGAGGGTAGCGCCGCTGGTCTCCATGTCGGTTGCCGGTACACAGGAAGGGATCATGGAAAAGATATCAAGGGGCAGGTGTTTTCCGGATTCCAGCATGTAGCGAACTCCTTCCATGCCAAGAACATTTGCTATCTCATGGGGATCACAGACCACGGCGGTGGTGCCCCTGGGCATGACCGCCCGGGCAAACCGGGCCGGACTGAGCATTGAGCTTTCAATATGAATATGCCCTTCAATAAAACCGGGGCAGATGTACCGGCCCTTGAGGTCAACTTCACTGTGACCGTTGTATTGACCGATTCCGGCGATTCGGCCCTGGAATATTCCAACATCCTGATTAAGGATTTCACCGGTAAAAGTATTGACGACCTGTCCGTTTTTGAGAACCAGATCACAGAGGGTCTCTCCCCGGGCACAGGAGAGCAGCTGTTGTTGACTGGAAATGGATGTATCTATGGGTGGAGTAAGAGACATATAAGTAATTTATTAAGTTTCTGGTTAGATTCAATTTGGTAAAATAACAGTTTAAGGTATTAGAAAATCTTCCTCAGCTGTGTTTTGCCCGACGATTAGCTTTCAGCGGTTAGTCTTTTGGTATTTTTGGCTTTCAGCAAACGGCTAATCGCTAACAGCTAGCAGCTGAAAGCATAGTCATTTTGTTCTAAATTTTTAATTAAACCAATATGGTTAGTTAAATTCAATGTGTTACTTGAGGTCGAAAGCTTTACGGTTGGTTGCTTTTTTGTTCCTGCTTTTGTTTAAAGCGATCATTGACCGAGTAGACAAAGGCCAGGACTTCGGCAATGGTCTGGTAGAGTTCGGGCGGAATCTGCTCGCCGATCGGAACCTTGGCCAGCAGTTCAACCAAGTCCGGATTCTCCTGGATATGGATTCCGGCCTCTCTCGCCTTTTCGATGATGGTCTCGGCGATTAAACCCGAGCCACTGGCCAGAATCTGAGGTGCTGCCGCTTTCTGCTCATTATAGCTCAGGGCAACGGCTTTCAGGGGTTTTTCCGGTTTTACCATGATCAGGCACTGGTGTTGAGCAGGCTTGCCGGGCCGCTGGTCATCCGGGCCAGCAGCTGTTTGGTCGGATCTTCAGCTCCGGTGAGGAACTGGACTGATTCCAGGGTGGTGGCGGTCAACCATTGCTGCAGATCGTCCCGGTTTTCAGAGAGAAATTTTGCCTTCTCACTGTCTTCGGCAAAAAAACGAAGTCGCATTCCTCCGGCCTGCTGTTGGAGGTCAACCTTGAGATTGCCAAGTCCTTCCAGGTTCAGGTGCAGAGAATATTTGTTGTTTTCAGTCCCCGTCTGCTGTCCCTGGTCCTGTTTTTCATCGGGTTCAACCAGCAGATACCCCTGGTTGAGAAAAGACAGGGGAAGAGGAAGGAAAAAGATTGCTTCACCTGCCAGTCGAATCTGCAGCATCTGGTAGAGTTGTATGGTGGCGGTCAGCTGGTCGGCCTGGGGCTGAATTTTTGTGTTTTCAGAAAAGCTGTGGCTGATTTCGAGCAACGCACTCTTCAGGGTCTGTGCGGCCTCTTCCTGCTTGCCGGTGGCCAGGAGTTGTTCGAGATTGGTTCCCAGGCGGTTGATAAACTGCTCCAGCTCTTTGCCCGTCGGCATTTGTTTACTACCGGTGCTGTCCTGTCGTAACAGCTCTTCAGTCAGGGAGAGCAGCTGCTGCAGCAGAGGAGTGGGTGATTGATCCTGGCGGAGCATGAACTGGAGGATGAGTTCGGTTAATGTCTGGCCGGTATTTTCTGCGGCTGGCAGCTGGCTGATATTCTGGAGAAGGGTGTTGAGCTGAGCCGTCCCTTCAGGGCTGCTTTTGCCAGCCAGGAGTTGCTGCAGGGGGACGTCCCGGTCCAGCTTGTCTATGCTCTGCTGGATGAGTTGAACCTGCGCCCGGGCCGGATGCTGTTGAGGCAGAGATTGGCTTAACCTGTCGATAAAGCTTTGCAGCTCAGTAAAAGCCTTTGTCTGCGTTTGCGCATCTGGTGCGGAAAACACATCGATGAGCAGCTGAGAAAGCTGCCGGCCAGCCTGTTGCGGGAGCCCTGTTGTTGTTGAATTGTCTGCGGCAAGAGAGGCAAAAAAAGTAAGGGTCTGTTGAGAGGGCGGTGAAAGAGAATCGGCAGGCAGTTCTGCAGCCAGGGTGGCGGTTTGGGTCAGCAACTGCCCTTCGGTTGGAAGCAGGTGCAGTGATTTGCCGATATTCTGGGTCAGTGGATCAGTCAGGACCTGGAGGGTGATGCGTGGTGAAAGACCTGTTACCTGGAGATCAAGCCGTTGGCCGACCTGCAGGGGGGCCTTGGAGTCGGCAAGAAACTGCTGTCCCTTTACATCAAGAATAAACTGATTATTTTCTTTTCCTGTGATCAGGCCCTGGAGAATCTGGCCGCGGGCAAAGGGTGGCTGCTGCTGTTTATTTCCTTGAGCAAGCTGGAGTTTGTCAATGCGCAGTGTCGGGGTCAGGGAAGAAACGGAATCCATGGGAGGATGGAACCGGCCGACGGCTATTCGACCCGAACCTTGTCACGAAGTTGGCGTCGCTGCTCCTGCAGGCAGCAGGATATGATCAAATCTCGGGCCTTTCCTTCAATTTCCTCTATGTTAAAGGCAACCTGATAGCGTTTTTTTCGCATTCGATAGGTCCGGACAACCTTGGCTTGACAGACGACCGGGGCCTGTTGGCCGGGCAGGTCGATCTCTAACTGGATTCGGTTGGTATTGGCTGGCTTTCCAGGAAAAAGAACCAGCACTCCGCCGCCGCTGAGATCAATACTGTGGCCGGCAAGTTCCCAAGGTTGGTTTTTTATCTCTCTGGGGCCGGGCTGGTAACTGGCCCGAACCGGTGCGCTGACCATGACCCGAAAGTATTCACGCAGCGATTCCGGGCTTATTGATTCAAGGGCGGTAAACAACAGAGCCCGGTCTCCATCAGCTTCTTCAAGCCGTACGTTCAGGTTGACGGCGCCTTCGCCATGTTTAACAATAAGGCGGCAGTCGGATCCGTATTTCAGCTGATCCAGCTGCAGGAAGTTGGGCGGAAAGAGGAGCTTGAAACCAGGAGCCTCTGTTTTTTTGAGAAGGCAGTTCAGACGTTGGACTTCCCCGGTTTCACTGGGGATATCCACTGTTGCAGTTGCGTTTTCATTGAGTTGATTTATTATTTCTGAGATTCCGGACACAGCGATACCATGAGTAAAAAAAGGGTAATTATTCAGGAACGCCTCATCTTTGAATAATTACAGAAAAATCTTCAATATGACTCTGTTATACCAGATAAAAAAAAAAATTCAATAAACCAGCAGGGCTGGATCATATTTCAGGCATCAATACGTCGAACCGACAAAATCGCCCGAATTGAGCATCAGGCGGTCTTGGCTGTTGACTGCAGCAGAAGGTTATTCCACTTCCACTTCAATGAAATCCGCCTCATTGTTTCGAAGCGTCAATGTGCCGCCCATCACACGCAGCGCAACGGGATCGTTGAGGGGGGCGCGCTGTTTGATGGTGATTTCAGTTCCAGGCACCAGGCCCATTTCACGGATACGGCGGCCAAGTTCTCCACCGATTTTAACTGCTGTGATGGTGCCGCTCTGGTTGATGGTCATGGAGCGCAGTTTTATACTGGCCATTATTTTCTATCCATGGAAGTAATTTTATGGTGGCGGATGCCGAGCTTCAGTCCTGATGGAGCGTACTCCTCTTATAGCCAGGTCAAGGCAAAGTCAATGAAATTCTCCGTTCTTGAAAATATGGCTCAACAGATATTCTGTAACTATTTTCGCCGCTGGAGTATTTTTTCCGGATCCTTGCCGATATATTTTAAGGAGTATTGTCCCGGTTTGCCGTTGAAGGGCAGGGCCAGCAGGCGAAGGAATGTCACCTGGACGGCATTTCTGTACTGGGAGAGGCCGATTGTCATCCCGGTATGTCCGGCAACCGGCTGAGCCCGGTAGGTGCCGAACATTCTGTCCCACCAGGGAAAGTTAAAACCGAAGTTGCTGTTGGTCTCGCGAATAATGACTGAATGATGCACCCGGTGCATGTCAGGGGTGACCAGCAGCAGGCGGAGAAAACGATCGATTTTTTCAGGCAGGCGAATATTGCCGTGGTTGAACATTGCGGTTCCGTTTAAGGAAATCTCAAAGATCAGCACCGCGATCACCGGTGGGCCGAGGGCCGAGATCACCGTCATTTTGATGAGCATGGACAGAAGGATTTCAATCGGATGAAAGCGCAGGCCCGTGGTCACATCAATGTCGAGGTCCGCATGATGGACCATGTGCAGCCGCCACAGGAGCGGCACGGCATGAAACATTAAATGCTGCAGGTAGATGATCAGATCAAGAAAGAGGATCGATATAACCAGAGACAGCCATCCGGGAAGTTGGAGGTATTGCAGCAGGCCCCAGCCGTTTTCCCGGGCAGCAGCGGCCACGCCGATGGCTGCAACCGGAAACAGGAGCTTGACCAGCAGGGAATCGAGGAAAATAATCCCGCTATTATTCAACCACCGCCCGGCCCTGGAAACCGTGAGCTCCCGTTTGGGGGCAGCAAACTCCCAGAGCGCAACCAGTACAAGAAGGGCAAAGAAGAAAAAAAGGCGGATCTGGGTCTCAGTGAATGTGGCTAAAATCGAAATACTCCTCTTTATGAAGAAGACAAAATTCCCTGCTCTGTTGATGATGTCGCATCAGTTCTTTATAAATCGTAACTCTTCAGGTCATAATACGATGTATCCAAAACTATGAATAGTTACTATAAATCAAGTTAAACCCGATCCGTCAACATATTCCTATTACGGATTCAGGCGGCGCAGCAGGAAAGTTTTTTCACGTCTTTATCAAAGGTTTGCGCGGCCAACTTAATGCCCTCACCCAGGGTCAGATAGGGGTGAAACATTTCCGCAAGCTCCTGAACAGGAATTTTGTATTGCATGGCCAGGGCGACTTCCATGAGCAGCTCACCTCCTTCCGGGGCCAGGATGGAGGCGCCGAGGAGCTGGTCCTCTCCTTTTTTCCGCAGCAGCTTGATGAAACCTCTGGTGTCTCTTGCCGCCAGCGCGCGCGGCACGTTTCCAAGAGGCAGGTTGGCAACATCAACATCAATTCCCTGTTGCTGGGCCATCTGCTCATTGAGGCCTATTCGTGCAACCTGCGGATCGGTGAATACCACGTAGGGAAGGACGGAAAAATCCTTAGGCTGCTTTTTGCCAAAGGCGTTTTCCACCGCAAGTTTTCCCTCATAGGCGGCGGTGTACACATAGGCCGGACTGCCGGTCACATCACCGGCTGCATAGATATTGGCGCCAGTGGTCCGGCAATATGTATCGGTCTTGATGGAGGAATCGGGATTACACGCTACACCGGCCTGCTCAAGTCCAAGTTCGGAGATCTCGGGTCGACGCCCGGTCGCGATCAGGAGCTGTTCGGCCTCAATCCGCCCGGATTTTCCTTCCCGGCTGAATTCTACCTGAAATGTTGTATCCCGGCAGACGTTTTGTACCTGTACGCCGGTCAGGATCTGGACGCCTTCACTAGTAAGGAACGCGCTCAATGCATTGGTCAGATCGGAATCCTCATCGGGAAGAATGTGCGTACTTCGTTGCAATATAGTGACCTTGCAGCCAAGTCGATGCATCATCTGGCCAAGTTCCAGGGCAATGGCGCGGCCGCCGATAATGGCCAGGGAGGAGGGGAGATGCTGCAGTTCAAACAGGGTTGTCGAGGTTAGAAATCCGCTTTCGGAAAGACCTGGAACAGGAGGTGTCCAGGCCTCGGTTCCGGTGGCAATAAGAAAATATTTTCCGGTCAATATCCTGTTGCCGACCCGAATCTCGGATGGGGAAATAAAAGCCGCCTTGCCCCTGATCAATGTAATATTGTCATGGGCCTGAAGAACATCCTGGTATTTGGCCCGGCGCAGGGTTTCAACCAGGGCGTCTTTTTCTCGGATCAAGGTTGGGAATTCGACCGTTACCGGGTGTTGCCCGACCCCTTTGAAGGGGGAATGCTCGGCTCGAAATTTGCTCTCCGCAGCCCTGATCAATGTTTTTGAGGGGACGCAGCCCACGTTGACACAGGTCCCGCCAAGGGTTCCCTGTTCGATCATGGCCACTCGTTTGCCGAGTTCCGATGCCTTTATAGCCCCGGCAAAGGAAGCGGAGCCGCTGCCGATGAGCACCAGATCGTATTTTTTTTCTGTTGCGCTGTCGTTCATGGCATTTTGTCCTCACCGGTTTGTCGCTGACTCCGGTTTAATTGCTCTTTATTGAGGCGATTTTTGCGGAATTTCGCAACTGTCCGGACTGCATCTATGATGAGCCGGTGAAGCCAGATCCCAGATGCCCACGGCAAACATCAACAACAGGCCGCCATACAATGACCAGCTGCGCCAACTGTATTGGAACCATGGATACAGGCTGAGCAGGACAATGGTCGGACCAGCGATGCCGATCAGGCTGCGATGCCACTGTCGATGCGCAAGCCAGCCCAGCCCGTTGGCCAGCAGGGCTATTCCGGCAAACAGCGGTAACAGGGTGGTGATAAACAGTCCTTCCCACTGTGACAGAAACCCCAGACCGATTGCCGCCCCGATTCCGGCTAGAGCGGGAAAGCACATGGCACAGCCCATGGCTGCAGCAATGGAACCAACAGTGCCGAATTTATCACCGATCCGTGTAAACAGGCTGAAATTGTTCATGGCTTCCTCCCGGCTCAACCCTATTTGTTTTATAGGGTCTG